>CALFWI010000156.1 GCA_937928615.1 uncultured Saprospiraceae bacterium
CGAGTATATTTTATTAGCAGCGGATTATTCTCAAATAGAATTGCGTTTGATTGCAGAATTAAGTGGAGACGAAGCGATGTTGGAAGCTTTCCAAAAAGGACAAGATATTCACCAAGCAACGGCGGCAAGAGTTTATGACAAAACTTTAGAGGAGGTAACGCCAGACGAAAGAAGAAATGCCAAGACGGTTAATTTCAGTATTATTTATGGGGCAGGAGCGACTAACTTATCGCAACAATTAGACATTCCTAGAAAAGAAGCGAGTCAGTTAATCAAGAAATATTTTGCTCGTTACCAAGGACTAAAAACCTATATGGATAAGGTGGTAGAACAAGCGAAGCAGGATGGGTATGTCACGACACTTATGGGGAGAAGAAGACATCTTCGAGATATTAATTCTAAGAATGGTATGATTCGGAGTCATGCTGAACGAAATGCAGTGAATACCCCAATTCAAGGAACGGCAGCGGATATGATAAAAATGGCAATGATTAAAGTGCAAAAAGCTTTAAAGGACGGAAATTTTAAAACTAAAATGATTCTACAAGTGCATGATGAATTGGTTTTTGATATGCATAAATCAGAGGCAGAAACGGTGATGCCGCTTATTGAACAAAATATGAAAGAAGCGATGCCTGGTTTGAAAGTGCCTATTTTAGTAGGTATGGATACGGGAGCAAATTGGCTAGAAGCGCATTAATTTTAGTAGCTTAGGCTTCTAGTATGAGTAGCAATTAATAAATAAAAAACGCTAGGCTTTTTAAGAAGCCTAGCGTTTTTTATTTTTACTATTCCTCAGTTTCTAGATTCAATAAAATGACTGGAAACTACAGAGAAAATAAATTACTTAAGCCTTATATTTGTATATGAAAAACCTTCCCTTAACTTATCATTCAGCAACCTATCTCTTTTTAATGCGTTTTCTTTGCTAGTTTTATATTTTTATTTCTTCGGCAAGTTCTCAATAACGTGTGCTATGAATACCGCAGTCATCAATTTTTTTAAATTTCTACTATTCTTAAGTGTTGGTTTAGTTATTCTTT
Source organism: uncultured Saprospiraceae bacterium (assembly GCA_937928615.1). Lineage (GTDB taxonomy): Bacteria > Bacteroidota > Bacteroidia > Chitinophagales > Saprospiraceae > JAFMDF01. Next base: position 1,044 of record CALFWI010000156.1, read on the forward strand.
ATTTGGTTTACCAAAATCAAAATACGGCTTATTTGGCGCAATGTGCAACCGACGGTATACCTGCTGAAGATTGTAGCTTGATTCAAAAAGTAATTGAGGATTTTAAAGGGTTAAATTATTTTTGGGTCTTAGGGGTCTTTGCGGCTTATACTTTTAGTAATATGATGCGGGCTTTGCGCTGGAATATGTTGTTAAAATCACTTGGTAGAACTCCTCGAACAATTAATTCGTTTTTAACCATTATGTTAGCTTTATTTGCCAATCTTGGTTTGCCCAGATTAGGTGAAGTACTAAGACCTGTTACCCTAGCACGTTATGAAAAAATGCCCGTTGAGAAAGTATTAGGCACCATTGTCGTGGATAGAACTTTAGATGTCTTGTCTTTATTGACTTTAATTGGGATTGCTTTTCTACTAGAATTTGACCGTCTTTGGGGGTATTTGAGTGAAAATATGGTAGGAGACGGCGGAAATTTATTGACACACCCGCTTATCCTTGGGTTAGTTGGATTTGGAACTATTGGCCTTATTTTATTATTTATTTTTAGGAATCAAATCCAACAATCAAAATTTTATGAAAAAATAGTTACTGTTCTAAAAGGATTTTGGGATGGGATTATGTCTATCAAAAATGTAGAAAATCCGCCACTTTTTATTTTTTATAGCATCATGATTTGGGTTGCTTACTACATTATGTTTTATATGTATTTACCAGCCTTTGGCCCAACTGCACACCTCGGATTTACGGTAGCATTAATGATTTTTGTTTTTGGTACTTTTGGTATTGTGATTCCTTCTCCTGGTGGAATGGGCTCTTATCATTTTTTAGTGATGGCAGCCTTAGCCTTATATGGCGTTACAGGTAGTGATGCTTTTTCTTTTGCGAATTTTTCCTTTTTTGCTACCCATTTTTGCAATATTGTTTTGGGTTTAGTTGCGGTGATTTTCTTACCGACTATTAATAAAAATTATCACCCTGTCCCTATTGAGTAGCACCGCTCTCTGAGTTGTGAAATTGAGTAACACCGCTCTCTGAGCTGTGAAATTGAGTAACATAGCTCTCTGAGCTGTGAAATAAGGCTAAAAAGTGGCCATAAAAATAGTATTTTTGCCTTTAAAAATAAGCTATGTTAGATTTTGTAGAGGCAAAAATACTCCATCAATCCACGCTTCTTCCTACACTCACTCGATGGAAATTATTTGACCAAAAGATAGTTTTTACCAATGGTTGTTTTGATATACTCCATTATGGTCATCTGCACTATTTAGCTGCGGCAAAAGCATTAGGGGATAAACTAATTATAGGGATTAACTCCGCTGATTCTGTTAAAAGATTAAAAGGTCAACATCGGCCTATTAATGACGACTTAACTCGTTATCATTTATTAGCTGCCTTGTCTTTTGTCGATGCAGTTATCGAATTTGAAGCAGACACGCCTTATGAACTCATTAAAAAAATTCAACCTAGTATTTTAGTAAAAGGAGGAGATTGGGAAATCGAACAAATTATTGGTGCGGATTTAGTATTGGCAAATGGAGGACTTGTAAAAAGCTTGCCTTTTGTAGAAGGATATTCTACGACGAATATTGAGACGAAGATTAGGGGGACGAAGGTGTAAAGGGACAAAGGTGTAAAGGTATAAAGGTATAGAGGTATAGAGGGACAAAGGTATAGAGGTATAGAGGTGCATAGGTTAAGAATTTCTTTACCCATGAACCTTTATACCTTTAGACCTTTTTCTACCCTTCCTCTCCTCGTTTTATCTTTTCTACTTTTATTTTAAAAATCAAAACAGAATTAGCTGGAATCGCTACATTTTCTTCGTAAATGGCTCTAGGACCATAAGCGAGTTTAGATGGAATTAATAAAATGCCTTCGCTACCTTCCGAAAAATGTGTAAGTCCTTCATCCCAACCTTTAATGACTTTTCTTTTGCCTAATAAAAATTTGTAAGTTTCTTTTGCTTTAGTGGCATCAAATGGTTTACCGTCTAAAAGAATGCCTTCATAAGTGACCGCTAATTCGTCACCTGCTTTTGCTTTTGCTCCTTTTCCTTCTTTCGTAATGAGATAGCTTAAACCAGAGGCCGTTCTTTTTGTTCTTAATTTATTAGACAAAGTGTACTCTTGAATTAACTTTTTATCCGTTCGGAATTGCGCCTCAATACCTGCCTCATAAGCCGCTTGTTCTTTTCGTTCTAATGCTTCCATATAGGCATCATACTCTTGTTCTGATAGGATTTTTAATACTTCTACTTCAAATTGTAAAGCAGAGTTTGGTGGTACGTCTTGTCCTGCCCCTCGTTTGCCGTAGGCTAAATTTGATGGAATGTATATCGTCCCTTTACTACCTAAAGGAAATGCTCGAATTCCTAAATCCCAGCCTTTAATAACTTGTCGATAGCCAACTTGAAAAACAAAAGGGTCTGTTGGGTCAGATTCTTGAAAGACTTTCCCGTCTAATAATTTGCCTTTAAAATTAAGCGCCAAATAATCGCCTACTTTAGGTTTTCTACCTGTTCCTTTTTCAGTGAATGTATAGTATAAGCCATAATCTGTGCCTTCTGCGGCAATATTTTGGGCTTCTAAGTAGGTTTTTAGGTCAACTATTGCCTCGTTTTCTTGTGCGGACACATTGGTCATCCAACAGAAAAGTAATAAAATAGGTAGAATTATGTGATTTAATTTCATAGTATCGGTCTGAATGGTTTATTTTATAGAAGTTATTACCCAATATTTGTGAACACTTATTTTTCACCCATTATTCAAACGATTATTCGTTATTAAAAGTACAACCCCAATGAAAAATATATATCTATTCTTTTTGTTCGTCATCTTATTGTCTGCTTGTCAAGAAACGAATCAGCCAAAAGATATTACTAAACAAAATAATATCCCCAAAATTGATACCATTTCTTACGAATTGAAAAATATTAGCAAAGAATCTGGGGATTGTGAGGGGGAAACGGTCAAATGTATTACGGCGGTTGTACAGTATATTGCTGTAAAAGGAAATCAACCAATAGCACATCAGGCTATTAATACTAATATTGAAAAAGCGACCAAAGGGAATGCATCGACTATTGAAGCTTCTTTAGATAGCTTTATGATAGAGGCCAGAAACTTCTTTGAAGAATTTCCTGATGTCCCCGCTGGTTATGGTTTAGAAATTGAACAATCCGTTTTATTGAATACCCCAACAGTATTAACTATTGAAGCTTTTCATTATGCCTTCACAGGTGGCGCACATGGCAATTATGGAACGGTTTACTATAATTTTGATGCTACTACAGGTCAGCTTATTCACTTAGAAGATATTTTAGTAACAGGATATGAAGCTCCCCTCAAAGTTATTGCTGAACCTATTTTTAAGAAAAATTACTTGGAAGCAGGTATGACAAACTATTCAGAAGTGGGATTTTATTTTGAAAATGATGTATTTAAATTAACGAAGAATTTTGCGATGACTAAAGAAGGCTTGAAATTCTTGTATAATCCTTATGAAGTTGCCCCTTATGCTTTAGGGCAACAGGAAATAATTATACCTTATACAGATTTGACAGAATTGATAAAACCAAATAGTTTATTGGAACAGTTTTAATGAGTTTATGGATTTTTAAGAAACTGATTTTTTTTTATACATAAAAAAAGTCGGAGCAAATAACTCCGACTCGAAATAAACACCTAAAACCCTATTAACTAATCTTTTATATTTTTAAAAGTCTTTATCAAAGACTGTTTTGCTATATTGGTATGGTTATTCAAAAACAATTATTCTCTAAAATTAGTTTCCAAACAATGTTTTAATCCATCAAACTGTTTTCTTCCGTACCATTTTCTATATCTATTATATATCAATTGCTGTTCCATACCAATATTCCAGACTTTATGTTAGGTTTTACTAAAATTAAATGACATTATGGCGCTTTAATTTTGGTGGAAGTGACAAAATGGCGCTATTGTTTGTTTTAAATAGATACGAATAACCCTCATTATAATATTTTACCGCTTTTTAGTAACTGAAACCCAAAGACTTTTATATACTTTTGTACCTTGCAGTATTGATTATCATTATTTCAGAAGAGAATTGCTATAATTAAATTATGTATCCAGATTTATCTTATATACTACACGGCCTTTTAGGAACAGACGTTGACAATGCTTTTTCTATTGTTAAAACCTTTGGGCTATTATTAGCTATTGCTATTTTAACGAGTGCTTATTTCTTGAATTTAGAATTAAAACGAAAAGAAAAGCAAGGTCTATTGGGCGCAACTTTAGTCAAAACAGTAGTGGGCGAACCAGCCGCTATCAGCGAACTAATTATCAATGCTCTTTTTGGTTTTTTACTAGGATTTAAAGTCGTTCATATCGCTTTAAATTTTTCTGAATTTCAAGCAGATGCACCCGGTTTTCTATTTTCTGCTAAAGGGAACGTTTTGGCGGGTATTTTAGGAGCTATTGCTTTAGCAGGCATTAAGTATTGGGAAAAAGATAAACAAAAATTAGCGAAGCCTAAAATAGAAGAAAGTTTAGTTTACCCAAGTGATAGAATTGGAGACATTACTTTAATTGCTGCTTTTACAGGTATTTTAGGAGCGAAGTTTTTTGCCATTTTCGAAGATATGAGCAATCTAACGATGGATAATTTTTTCCACGCACTTTTCTCTGGTGGTGGATTAGCTATTTATGGAGGTTTGATTGGTGGATTTATTGGGGTCGTTTGGTATTTGAAAAAACATAAAATTAATGTGTCTCAGGTAGCTGATGCCGTTGCGCCTGCTTTAATTATAGGTTATGGCGTCGGTCGAATCGGTTGCCAATTATCTGGAGATGGAGATTGGGGAATTGTTAACGAATTAGCACAACCTTCTTGGTGGTTTTTGCCTGATTGGTTGTGGGCTTATGATTATCCACAAAATGTACTAAACAATGGTTTACCAATTGAAGGCTGTGAAGGGAATTATTGTCGAGCTTTAGCCAAAGCCGTTTTTCCAACCCCAATTTATGAAATGGTCATGGCATTTGTCATTGCTGGTATTTTATGGGCCTTACGTAAACGATTACCAGTTCCAGGAATGTTGTTTTGTGTATACTTAATCTTAAACGGATTTGAACGATTTTGGATAGAAAAAATTCGAGTTAATGCCGAATATGATATTTTTGGGTACCACCCTACTCAAGCAGAAATTATTGCTGTTTTATTGTTTTTAATTGGCAGTGTGGGATATTTTGTTTTGCGAAAACGAGGAGAAGCTTTGTTTAATTAATTTAAAATAAACTCATCTGCTGCCCTTGTTCTTTTATAAATTCAGGGCCTCTAGTGGTGATTGTTGGTAAATGTTTTTTGGCTTGTGCTACTAAATATTTTGCTAATTCAGGTGCTTTAATATTATCAGGTTCGTGCGTAAAAAAGTAGACTTCAGAAATGCCTGCTGCAAACCAGTCTTTTAACCGCTGTACCCATTCATCAATCCTAGTATAGTCCGTCGAATGTAAATCATTTCCTACGAATCGAATCATCGCTCTATTATTCGTCAATTGTTGGTGTAATACATCTCTTCGACCAGCGACATCCGTTATGACTAAGGCACAATTTTTTGCTTTTGCCAATTCAACTAAAGGTAATAAACTGTCTTCATTTCTAAACCAACTTTCATGTCTTACTTCAATAGCTAATGGAATATCGACAGGAAAATTGTCTAAAAAAGTTGCTAGGATAGCTAAACGACTTGCATCAAAATAAGGTGGCATTTGGAGGAAGCAGCAACCCATTTTTTCCCCTAATTGTTGGATAGATTCAGTAAAAGCGCTTAATTTTCCGTCATTTAGCCCCATTCCGCTACTATGACTAATAGCTTGTGGTATTTTAGGACAAAAACGAAAATCAGCAGCTGAGGTTGTTTTCCATTTTTGAACCGTTTCAAAATTAGGAATCCGATAATGCGTCGTATTTAGTTCTATTGTATTAAATTGTTTAGCATAATGGGTTAAATAATCTTTCGTCTTGGCATTTGCTGGATAAACATGTCCTACCCATTCCTTCATACTCCAACCTGTGCAGCCAACATACAAAGTAGGAGTTGTAGATGCTGATAGTCTCGCTAATATACTTTGAGTGCTTGAAGGATCGTTAGGTAAAGAGAAATTAACCGTGCTAATGTCTTGCAGTTTTCCAAATTTCATATATTTGATGTTTATCATAATTCAACCAAAAATTAGCCTTAAGGTTTAGTCTTTTTTATGGTTTTGAAATATTTACAAAATTTACAAGATTTAAAAAGACATTTATTTTAACTACGCTATTTGATAAAATGAAACCAATCTCGAAAATGAGAATTACTTACTCACTCTTTCTACTTTTTTATTTGACTAACCTTACTGCTCAATTTGTACAAGCGCCCAACTTGTTATGTGTTAAGGGAGATAGCCTTGTTTATTCTACACCCAATAATACTTGTGGTAATTTCATTTCGGTTGAAGTATATGGTAGCCAAAATAGAAATGGCGGATATACTTTATTAGGCAATATTCCTAACGAAATGGAAACCACGTTTGAACATATTACTAATGGTGGTGAAATCTGGTATTATTATATGCAAAGTAATTACGACTGCGTGGGTGCAATTAACCTTACTTCGGATACCTTAGATAATTTACCTCCAGCCGTTGCTCCACTGATTAGCGTTTCTGTAGAAAATGAATTAGTCAACTTAAATTGGCAAGAAAGCACGTCTCCACAAACAATTGGCTATATTATTTATCGCTTAACTGACCAAGGCACGCTTCCAATAGATACGATTATTAATAGTACTAGCTATATCGATACCTTGTCAATGGCTAATCAATTTTCAGCAGTTTACTTCGTGACAGCTTTAGATGAATGTGGTAATATAAGTGCTTTTGTTGAAGCTCATCGAACCATTTTCCTTGAATCGACGCTTACACCTTGTAACCAGACGATTACTTTGAATTGGAATCTTTATGAAAATTGGGTTAATGGAATAGAGGCGCAAGAAATATGGGTTAGCAAGAATGGTGGAATAGCAGAACGAATTGCAGTAGTTATGGGAGACCAAGCAACCTATACTTTTCAGGATATTGAAGATGGTACTCAGTATGATTTTTTCATTAACGCCATTCAACAAAACACTGGTATTAACGCCAAATCAAATGTTAGTAGTCTAGTTGCCATGGTTGTGAATCCCGTAGGGAATTTACTAGTTAAAAATGTCACTTTTACAGACGATAATGAAGTGGACTTACTTTGGGAATGGAATCCTAATGCAGATTTGGCCGAAGTCAATATTTTTCGTTCTAGTGATAATAGAAGTTTTGAAAATGTAGGAATGCCTGAAACAACTAAACCATTGGCAAATCCAGCTAATTATTTAGTGACGCCAATACACGCCAACGCAGGAAAGACCTTTTATAAAGTTAAAACGACTGATCAATGTGATAGCAGTCGATTGTCCAATTATGTAAGTACCATTTATTTGGAAGGAGCAGCACGGCCTACTAATGAAAACCTACTGACTTGGACGCCCTACGATAGCAGAATAGGTACGGTGAATGGTTATTCTATTTATAAATTAATAGCGGATAATGACCCTCTATTTCTAGGACGAATAGATGGAGCAAATACTACTTTTGCTGATCCGATTACAACTGCGGCAGATGTAGGAGCTTGCTATTATATTGAAGCCGATATTAGTGTCACTTTTGCTAGTTCAGGGATAGAAACGCATATCTCCCGTTCTAATACTACTTGTCTAACCCAAGCTGCGACTATTGTTATGCCCAATGCTTTTGCTCCCAATGGACAAAACCGAATTTTTAAGCCTACTATTTTATTTAGTGAAACCGTTGAGCGCTACCAATTAGCGATCTATAGTCGTTTTGGTGGAAAAGTCTTTGAAAGTACTAATTTGAATATTGGTTGGAATGGACAAAAAGGTGGAAAAGATGTGCCTGCAGGGACTTATACTTATTTGGTTCGGATTGAACAAACGGATGGGGAACAGGTGGAAAAGGCTGGGGTTTTGGTGTTGTTGAGATAGATTATTTTTAATTAAAAAATAAAAAAGTTAGATTTGTAAAAAATCGTTTATTTATGTATCTAAAAAAGGTCAACATAAAAAATATTGGTTGTATAGGTAAATTGGAACTTAAATTCCATCAATTTGCTGGGTGGCATGTGCTAATAGGAGATAATGGTGCTGGAAAATCGACTATTCTTCGGGCTATTGCTTTGGCTATTATTGGACAGCATAAAATAGATGCACTAAGACTTGACTACTCAAAATTGATTCGATTCAATAAGAAAGATGCAGGTGTAAAATTAGATGTATGTATAAATAATAGACAACAAGAAAAAATAGTCCCACTAGAATTAGAATTTCAATATTATAAAGATAAATATAATATTGGCCCTGATTTAGTTATAGCAAAAAAAGATAATAATTGGCAGAATTTTGAAAGAATACAGAATTATAAAAATGAGTTTGCAGCATCTTTTGGTCCATTTAGAAGGTTTAGTGGAGGGAATAAAGAATGGGAAACACTATATACATCTTATCCAAAAATAGCGGCACATTTATCTTTATTTGGAGAAGATGTAGCTTTAACGGAAAGTATTAATTGGTTAGTTCATTTGAATTATAAAAAATTAGAAGAGGATAAAAAAGCGAGAAATACGTTAGAAAACCTCAAAAAATTTATAAATAAAAGTGATTTATTGCCACAAAATGTCCAACTAGAGCAAGTATCTTCGGATGGGGTAACTTTTAGAGATGGAAATGGGGTATTAATTTCTGTAGCAGAAATGAGTGACGGATTTAGATCTATTTTAAGCCTTACCTTTGAATTAATACGCCAATTAGTTTTTACTTTTGGTGCAAAAGAAGTTTTCCAAAACATTGAAAAAGGAGAAATTAATATCAATATTCCAGGTGTTGTTTTAATTGATGAAATAGATGCGCATCTTCATCCAACTTGGCAAACTCGAATTGGACAATCCTTGACGACTTATTTTCCTGCCATTCAATTCATAGTAACTACACACAGCCCTTTAGTTTGTAGAGCTGCAGAAAAAGGGTCTATTTGGCGGTTGACTGCTCCTGGAAGTAATCAGGAAACCTACGAAATAGTAGGTGTAGAAAGAGATAGATTAATTTATGGAAATATTTTAGAAGCGATGGGCACTTCTTCTTTTGGCAATAATATTGAACGAAGTGATAAGAGTCAAAAGATGTTAGAAAACCTTGCAACATTAGAAATCCAGCATACTTATGGAAAATTATCTAAAGAGGAGACCGAACAAATGAATAACTTAAGAAAAATTTTCACAACCGATGATACAATTAACCTCTAAAACACTAAAAGGACCAACCATTCAATTACTTGCGGACAAACAAAGTAGAATAAATTCGCTACCTACTTTTGTTAAGCAAACAAAAAAGGCAAAAACACTTTGGAATGGAAAAAGAGGAAGTGTTGCAAGCAGAACAGCCTTTACCGAGATAAAGAGTAAGTTGATTGGAATGTCAGTAGGCGTAGAACTTTGTAATTATTGTGAAAATAATGAAGCGACGGATATAGAGCATATTTTTCCTAAAAGCAAGTTTCCTAATAAAACTTTTATTTGGGAAAATTACCTACTTGCTTGTCGTACTTGCAATACCGATTATAAAAGTAATAAATTTGCCATCTTCGTTCCTGAAGATTCTAACAATAGATTAGATGTAGTTGCTCAACCTCCTACTGATGATAGTGCTTTCATTAACCCTCAAACAGAGAATCCTTTAGATTTCTTTTTATTGAATTTGCAGAGAGGCGTTTTTACAATTCATCCCGATTTAATCAATAATCCACAATCTAGAGGTTACCTTAAAGCAGGCTATACGCTAGAAGTGCTTGCACTAAATACTAGAGATGCACTTGTAAATGCTAGAAAATCGGCGGTTAAGTATTATTTGGATAGGCTAGAGCGATATACCAAAATCAAAGCATCAACTACTGTCGAAACATTAGAGATAGCCATTGACCCTTTAGAAGAAATAATTGATAATGCTTTGTTTGATACAGAAAAGGCTCGCTTTTTAGCAGCAGTAAAACAAGAAATTCAAACTTATGCACATCCAACAGTTTGGGAAGAACTAAAGCGACAAAAAGAAAACCTTCCTAGAACCAATCATTTATTCCAACAAGCGCCAGAAGCATCAGATTGGTAAAGAAAATTTTCTTGTCTAATAAAGGCAGCACTAAACACTTTTCTTCCGTTCTCTTCTTGTCTAGTTAGTCATTTCAGTGACGAAAGGCTTAGAAAGGAGGGAATTTGATAAAATATTACATTTTTTTGAATTTTTCTTTTTTGGAAAGCAACCAAAAAAAGATTACCTTTACTAAGTAACTAAAGGGGTTTTCCCTATAGTGCTTAATTCTTTTTTATGGACTTCGTTTTGCCTTTTAACTATAGCGAAAAGGAATTCATAGATGCTTGTGTGCGTAATGAACGTTGGGCACAAAAGCGACTCTATGAAGAACATTATTCTCAAATGATGGGAGTTTGTTTGCGCTATGCTAGAAATGAACATGACGCCTTGGACATCCTGCAAGAAGGGTTTATCAAAGTTTTTCGGAATATCACCAAATATCAACCAGGTACTACTTTAGCAGCTTGGATTCGACGAATCATGGTTAATACAGCCATTGATTTTTATCGAAAGAATATTCGGCGACGGACAGAAGACTTAGATACTGCCTACGAATTGAAATCAATGGATGCAGATGCCATTAGTCAGTGCAGCGAAAAAGAAATTTTAGAAGCTGTACAGCAGTTAACACCTGCATACCGAGTTGTTTTCAACTTATACGTTATTGAAGGTTATTCTCATAAAGAGATAGCTGAATTGATGGAAATTACAGAAAGTACCTCTCGTTCCAACCTCGTTAAATCTAGGATGAAATTGAGAGCGATAATTAACAAAAAATTATAATCAACACGCCAGAGAAAATGAGGAATGATAAATGATGAACGATGAAATGTGAATTCAATATTTACTTTTCAGAAAGCTATCAGGCAAGTTTGAACATTTATTTTTTCGATTTTCTAAGGAGTAGTGAAGCATTAGTTTAATTTTGAAATAATTAAAATTACTGCTTCCACATTCCAAACTGCATTTGGGTATAGGAAATGAGTCAACAACCGTTCGATAAAGCAATTAAGCAATCGCTTGAAAATATGGAAATAGCGTTTAATGCTGACCACTGGCAGCAAATGGAAATGTTATTGCATAATCTACCGGTAGGAGATGAGGGAGCTATTGATGCTCATTTTGACGCTATCATTAAAGATAAAATTGCTCAACCTGATTTGCCATTAAATCATTCGGCTTGGGCAGGGATTGAAGCAGGCTTAATAAAAGCAGAAGCACTAGATGTTGAATTTGATGCAGTGGTTACGGATAAGATTACGCAACCAACAATTTCCCCACTCTCAAATTGGGATAGTATAGCGGACGCACTTGATATTGCAGAAGCAGCAGATGCAGACTTTGATAAAGAAATATATACAAGCCTTCAAAATTTGCAAGCTAGTCCTCCTCTTAATTATTGGCAGCGTTTGGCGAATAAACTAAATGTAGATTCCGCACTGAGAGAAAAATTATACCGCTATAAATTGATAGAGGCGACTTTGATGATTTTATTATTATTAAATTGCTATCAACATTTACCAAGCAATTATATTTTTGTTCCGACCTCAACGGTACAACAAGCCCCAGTAAAGCAGCAAACAACTACCCCTGTAGATCAAAAGACGCTGAATAGAAAAGAAAATTCACCTACTAATAATATAGTTCCTAATACTAATAACGTTAATCAAACTAAGATTGCTAATAAAACTAAGCGACCTTTAATTGCTAAGACGGATACTGAGCATCAGGCAGTAAATGCTATTGAGTTAATTAATCAAGCATTAGCAAGTACGGAAATTTATAGAAATCATTCCCTTACGGAACCTGTTTCTATTTTACCATTGATAATGGAACAAAGAAGTGATTTGTCAATTTCTGTTAGTGAAATGAACCAACATCTTACTTTACACACAGAAACTGGTAATTCTATTATTCATACCGTTCCTTCTTTAAGACCTAACTTTGTAGAATCACAATACATTACGCCACTTGGTTGCAAAGATTGTAAATACACTAAAATTCCCGCTCGCTTACGATTAGGCTTAGTGGCCAATTTAGCTAGTACGAATGCTTATGTGTCTGGTGGTGATATTTTAGACATTAATGCTTTCTCTGAAAAAGGATTTGGTTATGGTATTGGTGGTAGCCTTGGATTTAAATATGGAAAATGGGAAATTGAAACAGGCTTAATGTATGCCGCCAAACAATATGATCCTAATATTGTAGATACACCAAAGCCGAATGCTAAAAGAACCCATTTCCAAACGGTACATCTTCAAGCTTTACATATTCCTGTTAATTTAAGATATAATTATGCGGTATTAGGTAAAGGGAAATGGCATTTATACGCACAAACAGGTGCTGCTTTTAATGTGATACTTCGAGCGGAATATGACTTAGCTGAAGTTTCTTCTATTAGTCGTTCAAAAGTAAATGACGTTACTACTACTAGGATTAGTCAAATTGATTTTAATAATGGTTTGCTAGGCGGTGGCGGTTTTAAAAATAATCACTTTTTATCTATTAGTATGGGCGCAGGTGTTGAACGATATATTTCTTCTAGATGGAGTGTTTTTGCCCAACCTGATTTCCATTTTCATTTCTCTGGAAATAGCATCGGTACTACAGAAGATAGAATTAATACCTTGTCTATTTCTTTTGGTGCTAGAAAATCATTGTATTAGAACGATGAACTATACTTGTCTGTCGATAAGTAGAAATGCTGAACAATGAATTGTTAGCATAAGACAATTTAAGTAAGTAATGAGACACATAAAATCAACACTTAAAATAATTGGGTAATAAGTTGATAAGTTAATGAGTGTAAGTCCTTATAAACTCATTGCCTTATAATCTCATTTCGCCTTAAAAAATTTAGGTGTTGACTAATTTTGTCCTAGTACTTACTTATTAACCCACAATTATTATTCCCTTTTAACGGCTTCTTTTTCTGCTACCTGCCTATCCGCTTTGCTGTTTACAAACAGCGTTTATGCATCTTGAAAAATAAATCCAAACTATACCACTTCTCTGCAATTTTTTATTTATTTTACATCTCCTTTTCTACTAATATAAACATACTGCTGATAATGAGTAATTTGTGTTGCTAACACTTTTTTACAAAAAATTATCCAACTACACAATAGTCAATCATGCCAGAATTTGTACACCTACACTGCCATACGCAATATTCTCTTTTAGACGGTGCTTGTGAAATCGGTACCATGATGCGGAAAGCTGCCGCAGATGGACAAAAGGGCGTTGCCCTAACTGACCATGGAAACATGTTTGGGGCCTTTAAATTTGTCGCGGAGGCAGAAAAAGCAGGCGTAAAACCAATTATAGGTTGTGAATTTTACATGGTTAAAGACCGCCATATTAAATTCTTTGCTAAATCTAAAGGAGAGAAAGATAAGCGATTTCATCAATTGCTACTCGCTAAAAATAGAAAAGGCTACGAAAACCTTTGTAAATTATGTTCTCTTGGTTTTATAGAAGGTTTGTATTCTAAATACCCCAGAATTGACAAAGAATTATTATTACAATATCATGAAGGGCTTATTGCCACGAGTTGTTGTATTGGGGCAGAAATTCCACAAGCCATTATTCATAAAGGAGAAGCAGAAGCAGAGAAGTTATTAAAGTGGTGGATAGACCTTTTTGGAGATGATTTTTATATAGAACTACAGCGACATAGAGGTTTAGAAAATATTGATAATTTAGGAGTTAGTCAAGAAGATGTCAACCAAGTTTTAATCAAATTTGCTCGTAAATACAACTTAAAATTAATTGCGACCAATGATGCGCATTATATAGATGAAGAAGATTCCTTACCGCATGATTTATTATTATGTATTAATACCAATAGTTTAGTTGACGACGAAAAGCGGTTTAGGTTTGCTAGTTCTGACTTTTATTTTAAGTCGCAAAAGGAGATGAATGTCCTATTTCATGATGTTCCAGAGGCCATTGATAATACGATGGAAATCTATGACAAAATAGAATCTTTGACCCTTGCGAGAGATGTATTATTACCAAATTTTCCTATTCCTGAAGGATTTACCACGCAAGATGATTATTTACGACATCTTACTTATGAAGGTGCTAAACGCCGTTATGGAACAATTACGCCTGCGATTTCCGAACGCTTAGATTTTGAGTTAGATGTTATCAAAAAATCGGGTTACCCTGGTTATTTCTTGATTGTCCAAGACTTTACAACCGTCGCCTTAAAAATGGGGGTTTCCGTTGGGCCTGGTCGAGGGTCTGCTGCTGGTTCTGCCGTTGCTTATTGTATTAATATTACCAATGTTGACCCGATTAAATACGACTTACTTTTTGAGCGTTTCTTGAATCCAGAACGGGTTTCGATGCCCGATATTGATATTGATTTTGATGATGAAGGTCGGCAAAAAGTGATTGACTACGTGATTGATAAATACGGTCGAAACCAAGTAGCTCAAATTATCACTTACGGTTCGATGGCGGCCAAATCTTCTTTGAGAGATGTTGGGCGGGTAATGAATATCCCATTATCAGAAGTAGATAAAGTCGCTAAGTCTTTCCCGCTTAATTTAGGTGCTACCTTAAATAAAGTATTAGCTGATGGAGATATTCAACCCAAGTTAAAAGGGAAAATGAACTCCGAAGATGTGGAGAAAGCTTATCAATTTCGACAATTGTCAGAGGCGAAAGATGATATTGGTAAGATGATTCGACAAGCTAAAAAGCTAGAGGGGTCTATTCGAAATACTGGGATTCATGCCTGCGGAGTAGTGATTACGCCAGATGATATTACCAATTATGTCCCAGTAAAAACGGATAAGAATTCGGGGATGTTGGTTTCCCAATTTGATAATAGTGTTGCAGAGGATGCGGGTTTATTGAAAATGGATTTCTTGGGGCTAAAAACCTTGACTATTATCCGAGATGCAGTTCGATTGGTTAAGCATACGCATGGTATTGACTTAGTACCAGATGATTTCCCATTGGATGACGTGAAGACCTACGAATTATTTCAAAGAGGGGAGACCGTTGGTATTTTCCAGTATGAGAGTACGGGCATGCAAAAATATTTAAAAGAATTAAAGCCAACCAAATTTGAGGATGTTATTGCTATGAATGCGCTCTATCGCCCTGGTCCACTAGAGTATATCCCTGAGTTTATTGAGCGAAAACACGGTCGAAAACCTGTGATTTATGACCTTCCAGAAATGGAAGAATATTTGGAAGAAACGCAGGGGATTACCGTTTATCAGGAGCAAGTGATGTTACTTTCTCAAAAATTAGCTGACTTTACAAAAGGTGAGGCAGATACCTTGAGAAAGGCAATGGGAAAGAAGAAAAAGGCATTGGTAGATAAAATGTGGCCTAAGTTCTTAGAAGGTTGTACTAAAAACGGGCATCCCGAAAAAGTAGTTGAAAAGGTGTGGAAGGACTGGGAAGCTTTTGCTTCGTATGCTTTTAATAAATCGCACTCAACTTGCTATGCTTTTGTCGCTTTTCAAACAGCTTATTTAAAAGCCCATTATCCTGCCGAATTTATGGCATCAGTACTCACGCATAATAAGAGTGATATTTCTAAAGTCACCTTCTTTTTA
>CALFWI010000157.1 GCA_937928615.1 uncultured Saprospiraceae bacterium
ATATTTTATGTCTTCAGGACATCAAGGCATGGGGGGCTACGATTTATTTCTCGCCAGAAGGGATGGTAAGCAATGGGCAGCACCTCAAAATTTAGGATATCCAATTAATACTAAGGGAAACGAAGGCGCCTTATTTATTACATTAGATGGAACAACAGCTTATTTCACCAAAGATAATTTACCTGAAAAAGATACCGAAAAAATAACCTCTAAAAGACAGCCCGATTTATTTACTTTTGAAATGCCTCAGGCGTTGCGTCCAACACCTGTAACTTATATAAAAGCAACAGTAAAAGACGCCTTGACTACTCAAAAACTGTCCAATGCTAAAATTGAAGTTGTCAATTTATTAACCAATGAAATTTTTTCTACATCCAAAACAGATGCTAAGGGTAATTTTCTAACTTGTCTACCAATGGGTGGAAATTATGCGCTTAATGTCAACAAAGCACAATATTTTTTTCACTCTGAGAATTTTGAGTTATTGGAAACAAGTAGCCTTAAAGCACCTTATCTATTAAACATAAAGTTACAACCTATACCTATAGAAACTACGGTAGAAAAACCTACAAAATCGCAACCAATCATTCTAAAAAATGTATTCTTTGAGTCTGGTTCAGCCGAACTAAAAGTAGTCTCTTTGACAGAATTAAATAATTTAAAAACGCTATTAGCCCAAAATGAACAGTTAAAAATTCAAATTAATGGACATACAGACAATGTTGGTTCAAAAGCAGATAATCTAAAATTATCTCAAAATCGAGCAAAAGCAGTAACTGACTATTTGATTGAACAAGGAATCTCTTCAGAGAGGTTAAGTTATAAAGGCTTTGGAGAAAGTGAACCTATTGATAGTAACGAGACAGAGGTTGGGCGTAAGAATAATAGACGAACGGAATTTGTTACTAAATAAAGCAAATTCAGAAACAATGAATTCGTTACACATTCCATTAAAATATTTATGTTTGCAGTATCCACAATTCATCGTTCATCATTTGGGAAAATATATTTAAATCCTTCATTCCTTCAATACGCATTTTAAATGGAATTAAATTATAAATCATTTGGCGAAGGTTACCCAATCATCATTTTACACGGGCTATTTGGCACCTTAGACAATTGGCAGACGATTGCTAAAAAATTAGCCGAAAATTATTTGGTATATATCGTTGACCAAAGAAATCATGGGCGTTCTCCACATGAGGATAGGTTTGATTATGAAGCTATGGCAGATGATTTACAAGCCTTTCTGGAAAGTCAATGGATTTATGAGGCACATATTATTGGTCATTCTATGGGCGGGAAAACAGCGATGCAATTTGCGCTTAATTATCCAGATTTAGTCAATCAACTAATCGTTGTTGATATAGCACCAAAAGCCTATGAAGGTGGACATCAAGCTATTTTTGAAGCACTTTTTTCTTTAGACTTACCAAGCATCAAAAATCGGAAGCAGGCGGATGCAGCTTTATTAACACAAATTCCTGATTTTGGCGTTCGTCAATTTTTATTAAAAAACTTGACAAATGACAAACAAGGCGGCTATAAATGGAAAATGAATTTACCGGTTATTTATGAAAATTATTCGGAAATTTTAGCCGTCATAGAAAGCGAAGATACTTTTGACAATCCTACGCTATTTATTAGAGGGGGGCAATCCAATTATATTGTAGATGAAGATTTGACGCAAATAAAATCACTATTTCCAGCAGCAGAATTAACAACGGTAGCAGGTGCAAATCATTGGGTACATGCAGCAGCACCTAAAGAACTATTAGCGGTAGTCACTAATTTTTTAAGTCAGGACTAAGTAAAGAAGTAAGGAATATCAAATGAAACTTGAATTTATATAACTTATTTGATACTTTTAGCCTCTAGAAAAATAGAACAGTAATAATTGCTAAAAAGACAAATCAATCGAACGATACAGCATGAAAGATAAAACATTAGCGGGGTTGTTAGCACTCATTTTAGGGTCATTAGGCATACATCGGTTCTATTTAGGGCAAACTAAATTGGGTATTTTATATATAATTTTACTTTTTACAGGCATTTCTGCAATTCTTGGTCTGATTGATGCAGTTCTATTCTTGACAATGAATCAAGAAGATTTTGACGATAAGTATAATACGAAAGAAGCCAGTTACGAACGAACTGCTCGCAGAAGAGCTACTGGCCAAGACCGACGAAGACCACCCCAATCACGTCGGAGACCATCTTCCGCTCCCCGTAGACAACCTCCCGTTGCTAGTAGAAAGAAGAATCCATTTAAATTAAGTGGCATTCAAAAATATAAAGACTATGATTTTGAAGGCGCCATTGACGATTTTAAAAAAGCCTTAGCAGTAGATGGGAAAGATATAGCCGTACATTTTAATTTAGCTTGTGCCTACTCTATTACAGAACAAGCAGGTAAAGCTTTAAATCACCTAGATTACGCTGTTAAAAATGGCTTTGTTGATTTCGATAAGATTAAAGAACATGATGCTTTAGCTTATTTAAGAATTCAAGATAGCTTTGAAGAATTTGTCAAAAACAGTTACTGCTTAGATAAACCAGCAAAAGAAGAACCAACGCCTCCCCCAGTTGTTATGGAAGAGCCAAGTATTTCGACTGACTTATTAGAACAAATTAAAAAATTAGGAGAGTTAAGAGAAAAAGGCTTTTTAACCGAAGAAGAATTTGCTGCTCAAAAGCGACGATTATTAAGGTAAGTTGCTGTCCATTTTTTTATTTCAACATGAGACGACACACGAAAGATTGATTTTACAAATGACTTAATCACAAACTACTATGATAGCGAAGACGTTAGTTTCCAATGAAATAATTCCACTCCGAACTTCAGATTCAGGCAACGAAGCCTTGTCTATTATGAATGAATTCGGTGTTCGTCATTTACCAATCGTTAATAACAAACAATTATTAGGACTTATTTCCGAAGATGATATTTTAAATTTTGATGTAGAGGAAGCAGTTGGTTCTTATCGTTTATCAACTTATCGACCTTATGTTAAAGAAAATGACCATTTATATGAAGTGATTAAAGTACTGTCTCAACAGAAGTTGACTTTAATGCCTGTAGTAAATGTTGAGGAAGAATATATTGGTTTGATTGCCCAAGAAGATTTGATTCATTATTTTGCACATATCGGTTCTTTTACAGAGCCTGGGAGTATCCTTGTTTTAGAAGTTGCTAGACGGGATTATTCTTTGGTCGAAATTGCTAGAATTGTGGAATCAGAAGGAGCGGCTATTTTAAGTTCTTTCGTGACCTCTAGTTTGGACAATAATTCTATGCTAATTGATGTCACGATAAAAGTTAATCGCCCTGATTTAGGCAGTATCATTGCTACCTTTGAAAGATTTGATTATAAAATCAAAGCTACTTTTTCAGAAGAACAATTTAGCAATACCATTAAAGAACGATATGATTTATTAATGGCTTATTTAAATGTGTAAGCACTCAGGTTCAAATTCAAAGCCTGCTCCGATAATTTTCGGAGTTTCAAACCACGTTTAATCGGAATTTCGAATATCTAGTTTATAATTTTTTCTTTAAAGCAAATAATTCATCACGGTACTGAGCAGCAGAAATAAAATCTAATTCCTTCGCTGCCTTCTTCATTTTTCGTTCTGTCTCTGCAACCATTTTTTCAATTTGGTCTTTAGTCATATATTCCACTATTGGGTCGGCAGCAATACTCAATTCGTCAGGTTCAATATAAGCATTTGTTTTGTTACCTCTAATATCTAAAATAGACCCTTGACTCATTATCTCTTCTCTAGTTTTACTGACAGTTCTGGGCGTAATACCATGTTCCTCATTATAGGCCATTTGAATAACACGCCTTCGAGACGTCTCATCAATAGTTCTTTGCATCGATTCCGTTACTTTATCTGCATAAAAAATAACTAAACCATTAGCGTTTCTTGCTGCCCGTCCTGCAGTTTGAGTCAATGATTTATCATTTCTCAAGAACCCTTCTTTATCTGCATCTAAAATAGCAACTAGAGAAACCTCTGGTAAATCTAATCCCTCTCTCAAAAGGTTGACCCCAATTAAAACATCAAAAACGCCTAATCTTAAATCTCTCAGAATTTCTACCCTTTCCATTGTGTCCACTTCGGAGTGAATATAACGGCATTTAATATTGACTTTTGCAAAATATTTACTCAATTCCTCTGACATTCTTTTAGTCAAAGTGGTAACTAAGACCCGTTCCTTCTTTTCAATCCTTTGTTGAATTTCATCTAACAAGTCATCAATCTGATTTAAACTTGGACGCACCTCAATTGGCGGGTCTAATAAGCCAGTCGGTCGAATAATTTGCTCTACAAAAACACCGCCCGTTTGCTCTAATTCATAATCACTAGGCGTCGCACTGACAAAGACTACTTGATTCACCAAACTTTCAAATTCCGTAAAATTTAAGGGTCGATTATCCATAGCAGAAGGCAAACGAAAACCAAAATTAACCAAATTGATTTTTCGTGCCCTATCCCCTCCCCACATACCTCTAACTTGCGGAATAGTCACATGACTTTCATCAATAATCATTAAGTAATCATCAGGAAAATAGTCGAGCAAACAAAAAGGTCGAGTACCTGGGTTGCGGCCATCAAAATATCTAGAATAATTCTCTACCCCATTACAATAGCCCAATTCTCGCATCATTTCTAAATCAAAAGTTACTCGTTCCTTAATTCTTTGCGCTTCAGTCAGTCGAGCTTCTCGTTCAAAGTATTTTCGTTGGGCATATAATTCATCTTCAATCTCTCGAAGAATTTGATTCATTTTATCTTTAGGAGCAATGTATAAATTCGCAGGAAAAATAGCCGCTGTTTCTAAAGATTCAATTCTTTTTCCTGTTTCAATTTCGATTCGCTCAATATCTTCAATTTCGTCGCCAAAAAAGGTAATTCTATAGCCATAATCTACGTAGGGTAAATTGATGTCGATAGTATCTCCTCGAACTCTAAAAGTAGCGCGCTTAAAATCAACCTCTGTCCTAGAATATAAGATACCAACCAATTGATACAAAAAGGTATTTCTAGTAACGACTAAACCTTTATGCAATCTAATAATTCCTGTTTTATAATCCTCCGGATTTCCCATACCATAAATACAGGAAACAGAGGCAACAATGATAATATCTCTACGACCTGATAAAAGAGAAGAAGTAGCTCTTAAGCGAAGTTTATCAACCTCTTCATTGATTTGTAAATCTTTTTCTATAAAAGTATCAGAAGACATGATATAGGCCTCTGGCTGATAATAATCATAATAGGAAACAAAATACTCTACCGCATTATCTGGAAAAAATTCTCGGAACTCCCCATATAATTGAGCAGTAAGGGTTTTATTATGCGTCAGTACTAAGGTCGGTCGATTCAATTCTTTGATGACGTTAGCCATCGTAAAGGTCTTACCAGACCCAGTTACGCCTAATAACGTTTGAGCCGTATCGCCAGCATTAATACCTTCTAGCAATTGTTGAATAGCTTGAGGTTGGTCTCCTGTAGGTTTGAAAGGAGAATTCAATTTAAATCCCATTTTGTGATAATAAGTCTTTGGAGTAGTAAGTGCTTAATTCATTTAAATTTGCTTAGAATCGAATTGGTTACTTACTAAAGAAAAGTACTAAGAGAAAAGTTAAAAGTTGAATGATTTCCTATATCATTGTTTGATTGTAAAAATAAACAAAAAAAGGGAGTTAAGAAAGGTGAATTAAAATAGTTGAAAAATTGTTTTTTAAATTACTAACTAGGTTACCATTTATTAAGAATATCTTTATGCAAAAAGAAAAGCAGACCAAATTCTTATTCGCGTAACAAGGTTTACTCTTTAAAATATTTGTATTCTAATTATTTCAATACATGAGTAAAAGGTTAGTTTTCTGCGCATTCTGTACTCATTAAACGAGAAAAAGGTTCATGCAAAAAGTAAAAAAATAGCTTTCTCCTTGATTATTAACCATTTATAAGCAAAAAAAATAAAATTTAGTTGACTTTATGATTAATAAGAACTATATTTGTAGCTGTTTTAAGCGAATCTAACCTTATAGGAAGTCCTTATAACATATCAAAAAGAATACATCTTTAATCCAAGGACACAAAATAAATTAAGTAAACGTACACGAGAAAACGGAGTGTGATATATAGGCTAAAGCCTCTCCTTCTGCCCATTAGTATTAATTACTAGATAATTAGGCAAACGAGTTATACCAACTAAAATCAAACAAATACTACACCCGGTCATTTATGAGGGACTAACTACAAAAGGTTGAGAGAAACCAAGAGTATACCTTACTCAATCTGTAAAATCTGAGAGAATTTCTTAATATAGAAGGGAAAATAAAATGATAATAGAACAAAACAACGGCGTAAAAGTCCTCTAAAACAACGGTATCATGGTAGTGAAGGATCAAAGTTTAAAAATTATTTTCAAAGGGTGTCTCGAATTTGGTAATGAAAAAAGTTATCAAAAAGTGCACAAAATGTACGAACGTCGAATAGAAAATTACTACAAAAACGACGTACTATTTAGTGAAGAAGACCTTTTCATTGAAGAAAAAGCTTGTGTTAATTTACCAAGAGTAGTCATACACAGTTCCAATAAAAAATGGAAAGGAACAGTTAATCTATTAGAGTATCTAGCTCAATTTGCCGTTGCAGGTCAAATGAGTGGATGGGCAATAGAAAATGGTAAAATAAAAGAGCATGTAATCATTGAACCACATAGTGATAAGATGGCAGTAAAAGCTTTTCGTAAAGGAAGGCAATTAGTGCAAGAAGAAGGAAAAGAAAAGGAAGCAATGGATGCATTGAACACTGCTATTTCAAAGTATGAGCGTCACGCACAGGCTTATGAAAGAAGAGGGTTCATTAATTACCAATTAAAAAATTATAATGACGCTTTGTACGATTTTACAAAGAGCATTAATATTTACTCAAATAATTCTGACCCTTATTTTGGAAGGGCTAATATTTATATTCTAAAAGGAGAGTTAGATAAAGCGATTCAAGATTTAGATCATAGTATTAAGAAATCTATTCCATTACAATCTATTTACTGGAAGTCACGCCGAATTAAAGGAGAATGTTTAGCAAAGAATGGCGATTTTCAAGGCGCATCTTTAGAATTCAAATTATTTTCTTTAAGAAAATTTTTGCCTGGTGATTCTAATAATAAATGGAAGAAATATGTCTTTACTAAATACGGACAAACTTTATTAGAGCTAGGCAAATACCCTGAGGCAGTTGCAGCATTTAATGAAGCCGTAAAATTAGAGCAAGAGACTGCTGAGAAAGTATTAGAATCTGACCCATTGGTTTATAGAGGCATTGCACTTCAAAAATCAGGCAAGAAAGGTTTCGTGAAGGATTGGAAACAAGCAGCTAAGCTTGGATCTAAAAAAGCGGTAAAATTAATGGCAGAATTTGCTTAAATTCAAAAATAAAAGCTAGAAATAAGAAAAAAAAGCGATACTTGTTAAACAGGTGTCGCTTTTTTTATATCGAAACATTCATCAAATTGGCGCCAGGAAATCTTGTTCCACTTAAATTAGCTCCCTCAAAGTTAGCTCCTGCTAAATTACAATTTTCAAAATCCGCTCCAACAAGGTTTGCATTGCTAAAATCTGCATTTTCTAAATTTGCTCTAGTAAAATCAACGTAAGCTAAATTTGCGTTACAGAAATTAATATTTTTAGCAGCAACATCTGTAAAAATACTATAAGACAAATCAGCTGACTGAAAATTGGCTTGCTCTATTTTGCTTGAACAAAAATTAGCAAATGGCAAGATAACCTCATCTAAGTTGATTCCATCAGGCAATCGTTGTAATTCAAAATTTGCTTGTGCTCCCTTACTAACTTCAGCCCCAAAATAAAGCGCTAAAACAATGCCTTTAACGTGAATGGTTTTCCATTTTCCACCAGCACCACCATTTTGTAAAAAGATTAAATGATTTTCAATAATTGACGTTATACGCGGAGTTGACAATGGCGTATTTTTTAAAGTTAGTTGTCGAATACGAGATTTATTAATCATCGAGCTATCTGCACCTTTATTTGTGCAGAATGGAAAGTAGTCTAAGATAGTTGAATCTATGGTCATTTGTAATCAAAAATTTTACATAAAAATACAAAATTATTTATTTGATTACAATAGTAAAAATAAAATTAAAAAAGGCGACTAAAGGAATATACCTCTAATCGCCTTTTTAGTCCGATTTTAATAAATCAGCTTACGGCTTAACAGTTGTTCCTTTTAACCATTTCCCTAAAGAACGACACCCCATATATTCTTTATCAATATCAATAAAAGTGGCATCAACTCTATCGTCTACCCATTTAGTAATATACTCAGATTTTTTTTCATTCACTGCTGCCTTCTGAATTTTAGAATAATCTGTAGCCAAACTAGCAATATGAGGGTTTGTTCGAGCTTGTAACATCACAATTCGGAATAACTGTTCCCCTCTAGGGTCCAGATACATAAATGGAGCAGAAACATCTTCTATTTGCATCGTATCAATGGTAAAATAAATATCTGTATCCAAATCTCCTTGTTCAAAAATGGCATTATTAGATTTAGGGTTGACAATTAAACCATCATTATTATAGCTTTCTGCTTTGTCGTTAGAATATCTCTTTACAGCAACTGAGAAAGTAATAGAATCAGATTCAATTAACATTCTTACACTATCTAATCGTTGAACCGTTAATGCTAAATCTGCTTCTGTGATTTCTGGTTTAATTAAGATATGTCTAGTATAAATAGAATTACCTCTTCTTTCTAATAATTGAATAAAGTGATAACCAAATTCAGATTTAATCACTTTAGAGAAACCTTTATTTTCTAAGTTATAAGCTGCTGCTTCAAATTCAGGCACAAAACTACCCCTTTTAGTCATTCCTAAATCTCCGCCTAATCTAGCAGAACCAGGGTCATCAGAATACTTGCGTGCTAAATCAGCAAAATCTTCTCCGCCTTCTATTACTCGTTTTCTAATATTTTCTAGTTTTTCTCTAGCCAATCTATCTTGCTCCTCATTAACTTCAGGTTTCATGACAATCTCTCGCACCTCAACTTCTGAGCTAAAATAAGGCAAACTATCCTTAGGAATTCTATCAAAAAAAGCTTTCACTTCTGACGGAGTTACATTAATCGAGTTGAGCACTTGAGCACGCATTCTATCCGTCAATAATTGATTTTTCAATTCTGACCGCATGGTCTCCTTTGCTTGAGGAATAGATTGACCATAAAAAGATTCAAATTGAGTAACATCGCCTCCCATCATTTGTAGAATTCGGTCAAAACGAGCATTCATTTGACCTTCAACTTCATCATCACTCACTTCAATACTATCTAGCCTAGATTGATTTAACAAAAGTTTCTGAGCCAAAATTTGTTCTAAGATAGTACATCTGGCCTCTGGTGGAATTGCTTCTTCTTGTTGACTAGCAGCATAAGCAAATTGTTCTTCTAATTCAGAAAGTAAAACTAATTCCCCTCCAACTTTACTAATTACCTTATCTATAATAACTCCTTGACTAAAGCCAAATTGGGCTACTAATAAAAAAGTAAAAACAAGAATGATACTATTTTTCATATTTTTAAGTAATGTCGAAAAAATAACTTAATGTATGGTTAAATTTTTTCGTTAGTGATGGAGTAGCAATAAAGCGTACATAGCGTGTGTCATAATTTTTACTGCTATCAATAAGTAATAGACTCAACTTATTCCTACACCTTCACTTAGCTCTAAAATGAACGGTTTAATTTTCAGCAACTTGAGCAAAAGGAAAAACCTTTATCTGACTAGACTTTTGCTCGTATAACTCCTCCTTTTTTTCCTCGAGTAATTTTATTTTTCTTCTGTGCAAAATCACTTTCGCTGCCTGATCTTCTATATAGGATAAAGGTGCAATTGCTTTTCGATTAACGATTTCGTACAAGCGAAAAAAGTAGAAAAAATCATTATCCTGAATCGTAAAAGCTTTTCTACTACCAATATTATTAGTGTTAATAGCTCCTTTCGGAAGTTCTTTTGCAATAAAATCTACTTTAGACCAAATACTATCAGCTAACAAATACTCCTTTGCGTTTTTATTACAAAGGTTTAGTAATTTTTGTCGGTCTTCCATTTTATTTGTTCGCCAAAGGTCTCTTATTAAAGGTAAGTCAGGAGCGTCTTGCGGAATCTTGATAAAATTACAACGTACAATCGGCGCATCTAGTTGATACTGCTCTTTATTACGTTCATAGAATTCATCTAGTTCTCGATTAGTGATTAATGAATCCAAATCTTGTTCTACCAACATTTGTTCATAAGTATGCTGAACTAAAGATGCTCTATAATCTCTTACGAGCTCATCAATGTTTAAATCTTTAGGAATATTTCTTTCTGCTTCCTGCATTAATAAACTCTTCCTAATCCATCTTTCAACATAAGCATTGATAATTTTAACACTATCTTCAAGATTCGTATCTTCAGGAAGCATTCCATCTAATTCGGAAAGATAAAGGGATTTATTCTGAACAGTTGCCAACACCTTATCTGTTACCACATCATCAGTAGGTGTAGTCTGGCAGGCAAAAAAGAAAATGCCTGCAAAGAGTAAAAACCAGACGTTAGTATGGTTTAGTGACATTTGTTTATAGGTTGTAATGACGATATACAGTACAAAGTGTACCGTCTTACCATCTATTTCTTAATTAAGCCTTTAAAAACTTTTTTATTCGTCTGTGTCTTATAAGCTTTCTTCAATTCTGCTAACCATTGCTTTTCTAAAAAATCTTGATAATCTGCTACGACATACCCTCTCGCTTCATTTAATTTCTTATTGCTAGGCTCAAGAATTTTTTCCACTTTCATAAAAGTGATTTTTTTATTCTTTCTATCCATTTCCATTTTAGAAAGTGTGCCAGGTTTCCAATCTAAAGCATCTATTTCTTTATTTCTACCTCGCTCTACAATCGTTTCTTGTTGAGAAACTGGTTCTTTTCCATCTTTATTATATTTTGACAAAACAGTTGCAGGGTCATTCTTTTGCGAAAACTTTCCAACTTTATCTGCCAAATGAGCTGCATCATTTAGGGTATAAGTACTAACTACAGCTCGTTTACCCCACTTATATTTATGCTTATTTTTTTCGTAGAATTTCCTTAAACCAGTTGTATCTTGAGAAGCTTTGTCCCAAACTTCACTTTTGGTAATTTCAAATAATAAAATACCTTCCTCGTATTCTCTCATCAACGCCTTAAAATCTGGATATTTAGCTTCTAAATTTCGTTCTTCGAATTTTAAAGCTGTTTCTGAAACATAGCTATTATATAAACTTGTTAAAGCATCTACTACTGTTCCTGACTTTGCCAATTGCATTCTCTTTCGAGATTCTTTTTGTAAATACGCTGTAAAATCAGCCATTGTATGCTGGTCTTTTCCTAAAGCAAAAATCACTTCATTAGAAGAGGTTTTAGGCGCTTGCCAACGGTAAGTTAAAAACTCTTTATCCAAACTAGCGCCAAATTGACCAATTGGGCCATTCATAGCTTTAAATCCATTCTCCCTTTTTATTTGCTCTACCATAGCCGATTTAGCTAATTCAAAACGAGCATCTTTTTGGATTTTTGCTTTTAAGCGAGCTTTTGCTTTATCATAATCAGGAGTAGCTTTACGACTAATTCTTTTAATAATATGCCAGCCTGCTAATGTTTGTATAGGCTTTGTATAAGTACCATCCTCTGTCAATGCAAAAGCAGCATCTTCAAAAGTCTTTTCATATTTGCTAATGCCAAAAAATCCTACATAACCACCTTTA
>CALFWI010000158.1 GCA_937928615.1 uncultured Saprospiraceae bacterium
AGTTTATTTAAGGAGAAAGAATATCTTTGTTCTGGCAAATAAATTGTCTAAAAAATAGTCATTGGGTGCATCTTTTTTCCAATTATCACATCTTTAAAAGTAGCATGACAAAATATGCTTTGAAAGAAGTCACCAAAACCCTTATTACATGAAAAGGAATTCCTCTTTTTTTCTGCTAGTAGTTGCATTCATTTTTAGCGCAACGACCTCTATAACGGCTCAATCTGCCGCTACCATTACAAAAATAAAGCAAGTCGAAAACGGCTTATCTAATTATCACCAAATCAAAGGTGAACCTACTTGGACGATTGCCGAGCGCATGGAACATTATGGCGTGCCAGGCATGAGTATCGCCGTTATTCATGATTATAAAGTTGCTTGGACAAAAACGTATGGAGTAGTCAATAAGGAGACGAAAGAACCCGTTACCCAAAATACATTATTTCAAGCTGCTTCTATTAGTAAACCCGTTTCTGCTTATGCCGCTTTAAGTTTAGTAGAAGCTGGTAAGTTGGATTTGGATAAAAATGTTAACCAATATTTGACTTCTTTTTATGTACCAGATAACGACTTTACGAAAGAAGAAAAAGTTACCCTCAAACATATCGTAAGCCATAAAGCTGGATTGACGGTTCATGGTTTTTTAGGCTATGCTCCGGGGTTAAAAGTGCCAACCTTAGTACAATTATTAGAAGGGCAAAAACCAGCGAATTCTCCAGCCATTTTAGTAGATAAAGCACCTGGTGGTAGTATGCGTTATTCTGGTGGCGGTTACTGTGTGATGCAACAAATGATGATTGATGTAACGGGAAAGACGTATCCTGAAATCATGGAAAAGCAAGTTTTAGGGCGAATAGGGATGACTAAAAGTACGTTTGCCCAACCCTTACCAGCAGAAAAATTAAAACTAGCCGCAACAGGTTATGTGCCAGATGGCTCTATGACCAAAGGCGAACGACATACGTATCCAGAAATGGCAGCCGCAGGTTTATGGACGAATGCAGCAGAACTCGCCAAATTTGTTATTGATTTGCAACAGACCTTAAAAGGGAATAGTGAAAAGGTGTTAACTCAAGCAATGGCTCAGCAGATGGTCACTCCCGTAGAAGGAGATTTTATTGGTTTGGGTATCTTTTTAAAAGAAGGTCGCTTTGGACATGGTGGATGGAATGAAGGTTTTTCAAGTGATATGACTGGGCATTTAGAAGATGGATATGGGATTGTTGTCATGCTGAATGCTAATCAACCTGATTTTATTGATGAAGTAACGAATGGGGTTGCAAGGGTTTATGAATGGGAACAATCCGCACCGCCAGCACACGAAAAATTAGCATTTACAGACAAAGAAATTGCCCGTATTTCTGGTAAGTATGCCTATGAATTTGATGAAAACATAACCATTTATGCAGAAGAAGGTAAAGTATTTCTGAAATATTTAACAAACACGACGCCAGAAGAATTAATTAAAATTGGAGAAAACAAGTATGTCAGAAGGTCAAGGAAAGCGGTTATTCAGTTTTTGAACGACCCACTTAAAGCCGACCAATCTTTAGTCTTTTTGCCTGAAAAAGAGGGCGAAGCACTAACGTATAAAAATGTAAGAGTTGATGCATCTGAAAAATTAGGCATAGAATGGCTTATGGAAGGAAACCTAGAAAAAGCAGTCGCCATTTACCAACAAAAAAAGCAAGAAGAGCCTAATTTTAGGCCTGCGCACGAAGAATACATTAATCGTGGAGGCTATCAAGCAATGGGCAATGGCAATCTTGATTTAGCCCTCAATATTTTTAAGCTCAATGTGGCTTTACATCCTAAAGCTTACAATACGTATGATAGCTTGGGAGAGGCTTACCTGAAAAAAGGAGAAAAGGCATTGGCGATTGAAAATTATAAAAAATCATTGGAACTGAATCCTGAAAATGAGAATGCAGTGGCGATGTTGAAGGAGTTGGAATAGGCTTAACAGACCTTGGAGTATCTTTCAGACGCTCCAAGGTCTGTTAGTTTACACCAAGCAATGTCCCCCAATCTCCGACAAATCCTTACAACCTGCCAAAGCCATCGTCAACTCAAAATCAGCCATTAAGTTAGACATGACTTCCTCGACGCCTTCTTGACCAGCGAGGGTCAAGCCATAACAATGAGGGCGACCGACACAAACCGCTTTAGCGCCCAAAGCCAGTGCTTTAAAAATATGTGCACCCGTTCGAATACCAGAATCCATTAAAATCGGCATATCACTCCCTGCTTTGCGAACGGCATCTACTACCTTGGGTAAAGCATCAATAGCAGAAATCGACCCATCAACTTGGCGACCACCATGATTAGAAACGATGATACCATCCACTCCATATTTGACGGCTAAAGCCCCATCTTCTGGATGCAAAATACCTTTCAATAAAATCGGTAAATCGGTGACAGAACGTAAAAAAGCTAAATCTTCCCAAGTAATCGAAGGGCGAGAATAAACGCCTGTAAAAGCTTGAACAGATTTAAACGTCTCTACATCAACATTTGGCGGAAGCATAGACGCATCCCCAAAATCCATATTTTTCACGATGTTATTAAAAACAGGGTCGCTTGTATATTGCGCAATGCCTTGTCCTCTTAAAAAAGGCAAAAACATTAAATCTAAATCTTGTACCCGCCAACCTAACATCGTCGTATCTAGTGTAACCGCTATAGCAGAACAACCACATTTTTCCGCCCGTTGCACCAAACTTTTGACCAATTCATTGGATTTACTCCAATAGAGTTGAAACCAACGAGGACCATCCCCCATACCAGCCGTAATTTCTTCCATAGAAAAAGAGGCTTGATTGGAAATAATCATCGGTAAACCCAATTTCGACATCGCTTTTCCAACGGCTTTTCCCGCTTCTTCATTGACCATTTCTAAAACGCCAATTGGACAAGTAAGCAGCGGTGAAGGGATTGTATCTCCAAACAATTCTACACTAGTATCTCTGACAGAGACATCCTTTAACATCCGTGGATAAATTCGATATTTGGAAAAAGTATCCTGATTTTCTCGAATGGTATCATCTGAGCCAGCACCACCAATAATATAACCTGCGGCTTCGGGGGTCATTTTTGCCTTAGCTTGGGCTTCTAATGTTCGATAATCAAAAGGGACAACAGGCTTTACACCCATCATACCCGCAACATATTTTTCTGCTTGTCTAGCAGGGGCAGAAACGATTTTCTTTGTTATAGACATTTGTATTAAACTATTAATTCTTACCTATTAAAAGCAATGATTTTATGGTTACATTGTTAGGCTTTAAAAATGAAAAATGAGTGACTTAACAATATAACAATAAGACAATATAACCATTTTTCAACTATTCAAAAACTACACTTTCCGCATCTTCATGCCAACCCATAAAAAGGTCTCTATACCGTTGGTTCATTACATTTCGCTTAACTTTTAAGGTAGGCGTTAGTAACCCATTTTCTACCCCCCAAATATCCTTGGTAATGATAATGGTAGAAACCTTCCGATAATTTGGCATTTTTTCATTTACCTCTTTTAGCGTCTTCTCTAAACTTGCCCGTAAATCTGCTTGAGATTTGGCAGTGCCCATTTCAGAAGGAACAACTAATGCCATTGGTTGCGGACAACCCAAACCAACAATACAAATTTGTTCAAT
>CALFWI010000159.1 GCA_937928615.1 uncultured Saprospiraceae bacterium
TGATACACAAAAAGCAACAGCTGGACATGCTTGTGGGCATCACCTTTTTGGAACAGGTTCTATGGCGGCGGCGATTCACATTAAAAATTGGCTAAAAAAGACGGGAACTGCTGGAACGGTTCGCTTATATGGTACGCCAGCCGAAGAAGGTGGTGGTGGAAAAGTATACATGGTCAGAGCAGGTTTATTTGATGATACGGATGCTGTTTTATCTTGGCATCCAGGGGATGAAAATAATGCAGATGCGGGGTCTTCTTTAGCCGCTATTTCCATTCGTTTCCGTTTTAAAGGAATTGCGGCACATGCAGCAGGCGCACCTTGGCGAGGAAGAAGTGCATTGGACGGTGTGGAAGCGATGAATTATATGGTGAATATGATGCGAGAGCACATCACCCCAGATTCTAGAATTCATTATGCAATTCTAAATGGGGCAAAAGCACCGAATATTGTTCCTGCTTTTGCAGAAGTGGCGTATATTATCCGACATCCAGATATGCGAGAATGCAAAGCGATGATTGATAGAGTGATTCTTGCCGCTAATGCCGCCGCTATGGGTACAGAAACCCAAGTCAGTCATGAAATCATCACAGGTTATTTTAATAAATTACCAAATAAAACCTTAGCAGAAGTGATGCACGCTAATTTGGAAATAGTTGGTGGCGTAAATTATACGGAAACAGAGCGACAATTTGCCGCCGAAATCATGACTTCTTATGACACCAAAGAAAAAACACTAGAAACAGCAAAGACAATAAAACCACTAGAAGTTATTACAAAAGGAAAGGGCGGTTCAACAGATGTCGGTGATATTAGCTGGGTACGCCCAACAACGGCGATGCGTGCTGCGACTTGGGTGCCTGGAACAGTTGCACATAGCTGGCAGGCAGTCGCCGCAGGAGGAACAACCATTGGACATAAAGGCATGATGGTGGCAGCTAAAACATTGACACTTTCTGCCATAGATTTATATTTACAACCCGACAGATTAATCAAAGCAGAAGCGGAATTATTAGAAAGACGAGGCGGAGATTTTAAATATGAGGCTTTATTAGGGGATAGAAAACCACCTTTAGAATATCGGAAGGGGGCAGAGTAGTCGGTTGCGAGTTGCCAGTTATCAGTTGCCCGTTACGTGTAGTAAGCAAACTGGCAACTGGCAACTCGTCAGGACAAACTGGCAACCGGAAACTGGCAACTGATAACCCGCAACTAACAACCGAATTATTTTGTACTTTAGCGCCATAAAGAGCTAGAATTATATGTCGCTTAATCAGACCCGAAATAAATTAGTTGATTTTTTAGGAAGTCCTTTCACTTTGTTGGATAACAGAGGGGACAAACTATTTTTAATTGTTTTTTGCGGTATTTTTGCGACCTTTTTTATCAATTTTTACCAACCACTTAATATTAATACTTGGAACCACGATTCTACAGTTGGTAATTTTTTAACCATCTGGACAGCGGGTATTATAGGGGCTATCGTCTTGAGTATTACCCAATTTATTTTACGGCCTTTAGTTAATTTAAACACTTTTAACATTGGCTGGTTTGCACTCTGGGTATTATTTGAATTTTTTTTAATCGCACTCCTAATGTTTATTTTATATGGAGAAAGTGCATTTCCTATCTGGAAAGAATTTTTGCTAGTCTTTCGCTACACCATTTCTTTAACCATCATTCCTTATTTTTTGGCTTGCTTGATAATTGCCGTAAGGAAATTATCCCATCCAATTAAAGAAGCACTTGTTATACCAAAATCAATTCCAGTACCAATTCCAAAATCGCCCCTACCTTTAGCACAACATGCTTTTAAAGATGAAAATGGTAAAATTATGTTGGCGATTAAGCCGACTCAATTATTATTACTAAAATCAGAGAATAATTATACAGCGGTTTTTTTCTTACAAAATGAGCAAGTAGACAAAAAACTCATTCGCACCAATTTAAAAAAACTAGAAAGCGAACTAAGCGAATTTCCTTACCTCTTACGCATCCATCGGTCTTATATGGTCAATTTAGAAAAAATTGCTAGTGTCCAACGAAAAAAAGGCAGTTTCCAAATTCAATTGACACAATTACCCGAAATGCCGCTAAAAGTATCTGAAACGTATAAAGCAATTTTTGAAGCACAGATAAAATCATAAGCAAAAATTCCTTCCAATTCACCCCAAATAGGTATTTTTTACCCCATTTTTTATTTTTATATACTATTTTCCAAATTTTAGACTAGATTTATTAATCATTTCAAACTGATAAATCAAATTATCTTTTTATTTTAAAAATAAACAAAATGAAATTATCCTTTTTACCTACCTTATTTATAGCCTTATTACTATTGGGTACTGGTTGCCAAACTGCCGAGAAAGGCCCACAAGTAATGGATGCTAAAGATTTAATTAAAAACATTCAGAAGCGATTAATCGAAGCAAAAGCTGGTGACCAGATTTTGTTGCCTGCTGGTACTTTTGATTTCAAGCGGTCGATTTCTTTGAATGACACACCCGATATAACGATTAAAGGAGCAGGAAAAGGAAAAACCATCTTGTCATTCAAAGGGCAAATTGAAGGAGCAGAAGGCATGTTAATTAAAAATGTCAATGGCATTACGCTAGAAGGGTTTACCATTTCGGATTCTAAAGGAGATGCCATCAAAGTACAAGGATGTACCAACGTGGTCATGCGAGATTTGGAGACCACATGGACGAATGGACAATTGGCTACTAACGGTGCTTATGGATTATATCCAGTCAGTAGTACCAATGTCTTAATGGAAAAATGTGAGGCTTCTTATGCCATGGATGCAGGCATTTATGTTGGTCAATCTAAAAATGTAGTCGTTAGAGATAATTATGTTCACCATAATGTAGCAGGATTAGAAATCGAAAATACCATTAACGGGGAGGTTTATAATAATATAGCCAAAAACAATACTGGAGGAATGCTTATCTTCGATATGCCCGATTTACCTCAAGCAAATGGCGACCGTATCAAATTCTATAATAATATCATGGAAGGCAATAACGGGAAGAATTTCGCCCCTAAAGGGATGGTGGTAAGTACCATTCCTCCAGGTTCTGGGATGATTATTATGTCGCACTCCAATATTGAAGCACATCATAATACCATTACGAATCACAATACTTTAGGGATTGCGGTGAATAGCTGGTTATTTACAGGCGTTCCTTTTAAGTCAGAAAATTTTGACCCTTTCTGTAGCAATATCAATTTGCACGATAATGTGATAAGTGGCAATGTTGGCCCTGCTGATAAAACTTCTGAATACGGTCAGCTATTTACGGCAGTATTAGGCGGCAAACCTGTGGATATTATCACAGACGGTATTTTTAAGCCTTCTTCCATCGGGGAAAATGGTCAAGTAACAGGTTACTGTTTTAAAAATAATGGCGACAATATTAAATTCGTTAATTTGAATGCAGGTATGGGCGCTGCTCCTGAAGATATTGCTAAGAATATGACTACAGACTTAAGTCAGTTTGATTGTGATTTGCCGAGTTTTGATACGAGTGAGCATGATAAATGGTTGGCGGTGAAGTAAACTAGTTGCTAGTTGCTGGTTGCTAGTTAGAACGTCAACGAGCAACGAGCAACCAGAAAATTATTAACCAAAAATTACACATTCTTAATGAAAAAGATATTAGCTACAACGATTTCCTTTGTTGCCTTAATTTTGATTTTATCTAACTGTCAATTCACTAAGCAAGGCATTCAAATACCAGTAGAACCTTATGAAAAACTATCTCAATATCAGTTTTTCAAAGGGAATTTAGCAGACTTAAAACCGAATGAACGAGTCATTCCTTATGATTTAAATTCCCCTTTATTTTCAGACTATGCCCACAAAGCCCGTTTTGTCTGGATGCCAGAAGGAACAAGTGCTAGTTACACCACAGAGCGAGTCTTGGATTTCCCAAAAGGGGCTGCCATCATCAAAAATTTCTATTATGAAAATGATGAAACGGATGCAAGCAAAGGCAGACGAATTATGGAAACTCGTTTATTAATTAACCGAGGAGAAGACTGGGAAGCGATTGGCTATATCTGGAACGACGAACAAACCGAAGCCTACCATGAAGTGATTGGAGACATTAAAGAAGTGAGTTGGGTGAATACCGAAGGAAAACCACAAAATATTAATTATATTATTCCTAATAAAAATCAATGTAAAAGTTGCCATTTAAATGGGAAGAAACAAATTCCCATTGGGCCTAAAGTGCGCAATTTAAATAAGACCTTTGCTTATGCCGATGGGGAAATGAATCAATTAGCAAAATGGGCATCCATTGGTTATTTAACGGGTTATGATGGACAAGCCAACCATCCGAAAGTAGCGACTTGGGATAAGGAGGAAAGTGGAAGCATTCACGATAGAGCGATGGCTTATTTAGATATTAACTGTGCGCATTGTCATAATAAAACGGGGTCCGCCAATACTTCTGGATTGCATTTAACGGCAGATGCGCCTTTGGATTTGAATGTGGGGATTTTTAAAGCAACCGTTTCAGCAGGTGCAGGTACTGGAGGATTTACCTATTCTATTGTACCAGCGCATCCAGAAGAATCTATTATGATTTATCGAATGAGTTCGCTCAATCCTGGTGCGATGATGCCAGAATTAGGAAGAAGTACGGTACATCACGAAGGAGTCGCATTAATCAGTGATTGGATTGCTCAAATGGACGAAAATCCAGCTATTAGGCAATCGGCTACTTTGCGATGACACAGCTTTTTGAGAGGTGCAATATTAGCAACATGATTAATTTTTTACAGTTTTTATCATATAGTCATATAGTAAAAATCACATAGTAAACATAGCCTTACAAACTTAGTACAGCTATCTAGGTAAGTTCTCAATCCACGGTCGTCTGGAGACGACCAGATAGCAATTTCTAGTCTGGAGACTAGAAATATCGGCACTCGATGTGTCTAGTCTCCAGACTAGACACGACTATCCGCTGGTCTCCTGACCAGCATTGAGAATTTACCTATCCAGTTTGTAAAACGCTGTTTACTATGTGAAAAGACTAATGTGGCTATGTCTTCAAAAAATGATAGTTTATTTTTGTTATCACATAATAATATTTAAATATGTAAGAATAAATTATTTTGTATTACATTT
Source organism: uncultured Saprospiraceae bacterium (assembly GCA_937928615.1). GTDB lineage: Bacteria > Bacteroidota > Bacteroidia > Chitinophagales > Saprospiraceae > JAFMDF01. Next base: position 5,138 of record CALFWI010000159.1, read on the forward strand.
GACATCTACAAATAAACAGAAAATCTAAACTCAATAAGGTCTAAAAAACGCACTTCACTGAAGTCAAAACAAAAAACATTAAACGAAACGATAAACCACCAATATTTATGTTTGCAAACCAAAAGCAATTGTCTTTCCTGCTTTGTTGCCTTTTCTGGGCAATCAGTAGTCCAATTTTTAGTCAAAATTTACAAGGTAAAATCATAGATAAAGAAAGTGGAGAACCTTTAATTGGTGCTTGTATCGTGGTTGTAAATACAGAAACTGGAAATTGTACCGATATTGATGGCAATTTCATCATTGAAAACAGTCCAACTCCTCCTTTTGAGGTGAAAGTAACTTACCTAGGATATGACTCCTTAATTTATACCGTCGCTAGTTTAAATGAATCCATCCAATTAGGATTAGAATCCAATAGCTTAAACTTAGAAACCGTCACTATTTCCGCCGAAAATTCTTCCTTAAAAAGAGATGTTGCCTTAACCGTTGAATCTATCGGGCTTCGAGAAATCGAAAGTACGACCGAAAGTAGCTTTTACGATGCCTTGGCTTCCGTTAGAGAAATCGACATGATAGCCGTAAGTTTTGGGGTAAAAGTCATTAACGCTAGAGGTTTTAATACCAGTACGCCTACTCGGTCTTTGCAATTAATTGATGGCGTAGACAATGCTTCTCCTGGACTAAATTATCCGTTGGGTAACTTTTTTGGGGCAGCAGAATTGGATATTGAGGGGGTAGACTTGGTTATCGGTGCAGCATCTGCTTATTTTGGACCAGGTGCTTTTAATGGGGTTGTGAATATGCGAACGAAAGACCCTTATAAACATCAAGGTTTAGATCTTGTCTTTAAAGGAGGCGAACGGGATTTTTTAGAAGTTGGTTTGCGATATGCCAAAGCCTTTAAAAATAAAAAAGGAAAGGAAACTTTTGCCTTTAAAATCAATGCGGCTTATAATCAAGTATATGACTGGGAAGCGAATGATTATACGCCCAAACGAGGTCGTACTAGAGATAGTCTGCTAGCCAATCCAGGCGGTTTTGATGCCGTTAATGTATATGGAGACGAAGATAATGCTAACTTCAGCACTTTATTTGAACAATTTAGACATCCCGGTTTAGATAGATATCATCGAACAGGGTATAAAGAAGAGGATATCGTAGATTATGATAGTTACAATTTAAAGGCAACTGCCGCCTTACATTATCGTTTTGGACGAGATTGGGAAGCGATTGCATTCGGTCAATATGGAACAGGGACAACGGTGATGCAATTAGAGAATCGGCTACAACTAAAAGATGTATGGGCGACCCAATATAGATTTGAAATC
>CALFWI010000160.1 GCA_937928615.1 uncultured Saprospiraceae bacterium
TATAAAACACTTTTATCGAAGCATCAAACCAACCCCATTTTCCGTCAACATCTTTGTAAATGCTACTAATTCTCCTTCTTTCAATGCATCATATTCCTTTTGCACAGCCACCAATCGTTCCTTCAATACTTGATGTACCTCCCGATGCGGATCAGCAGGTGGAAAATCAGCAATGGCAATCGTGCTGCCCAAATAATTAATCCGTTCCGCCAATCGGACGGGATAGCGCACTTCATCTTGTCCAGTCCCTGTATATTTTAACTGAATCAATTTGCTTTCTATATTGATTAAAGTGGTGTCCATTTTTGCGGTTGCTTCAATCAAATCAGCGGGCTTTTTCAAAGCGGTCATGGTTGCTTTTAAATTGCCTAATTGGACCCGCATGATTTCTATTTCATTGACTATTTTGGCAACGGTCGTCATGTCTTTTTGCAAATCTTTGAGGATAGTCGTTTGCGCTTGGATGTCTGCTAGACTTCCTTCTGAATGTGGGTCTTTTAAAATCTCTACTTCTTGGATAGTTGTTTCAGCGCCAGCTTCTAAATGGACTTTATATTTGCCTGGAGGTACTAAAACACTAAATGGTTGAATCAATGGATTATGATTGCCCTTTTTACTCACCACAAACCAATCTGCGTATAAGGGTTTATTCCGCAAAACAATCGGTTCATTCGGTTCGTCTTTTAAATCCCACATCACTCGGTTGATGCCCGATTTTCCCTTGTGTTTTAAGGTGCGGACGGTATCTCCAGCAACATCTACCAAATGGATTTTGACACTATCATTTTTTTCACTTAACCAATAATTCAAACTAGCGCCATAAGCAGGGTCTTTGCCAAAAGAAGGTTCTGGGAAAAATTGCATATTAGACGTAACTGGACGGAACCGATAAGCAGGCTTGGGCGCAAATAAATGGGCTTTGGTTTTGGTTAAATCTTCTGTCAATTGCTGCAAAGGCGTAATATCATCCAATATCCAGATGCCTCTACCATAAGTACCAATGACCAAATCATTATAATGTTCTGGAATGTCTAACCAATACATCGGGGTGTGTGGCAAATTACTCATTAAGGATTGCCAAGATTGACCATCATTAAAAGAGACAAATAATTTGGTTTCTGTCCCTAAATAGAGCAAACCTTTTTTCACAGGGTCTTCTCTTACACAGCGGGTATAATTCAAGCCCGTATCTTCAATGCCATTGGTGATTTTTTGCCAAGTTTGTCCATAATTACTCGTTTTATAAACATAGGGTTTAAAATTACCCACTTGGTGAAATTCTATCGTTACATAAGCTTTTCCTGCATCCCATTTAGAAGCATCAATATTTCTGACGACGCCATCTTTTGGTAAGTTAGGAATGTTCTTCGTCACATTGGTCCAAGTAGCGCCGCCATCTTTACTCACTTGCACTAAGCCATCATTTGTTCCTGCCCAAAAAACGCCTTTTTGCACGGGCGATTCGTCAAAAGCATAAATGACATTGGCGTATTCTACATTGATATTATCCCCCGTCAAACCACCAGAAAAACCTTGTTTGCTTTTATCGTTTAAAGTTAAATCTGGACTAATCACTTCCCAAGTTTGTCCTTTATTGGTCGTTCTATGCACATGTTGACTCGTAACATAAACGGTATTATTATCATGTGGAGAAATTAATAAAGGGAAGGTCCATTGAAAGCGAAATTTAGCATCGGAAGCAGGATGTCCTACTGGAAATTCAGGCCAAACTTCCACTTGTCGATATTGCCCTGTATTGACATTATAGCGAGTGACGATACCACCTAAAGGACCCATTCCAGAAGCACTTGACCAGACAATATCTGGGTTAGTTGGGTCAGGCGTAGCAAAGCCACTTTCTCCACCACCAATATCTCTCCAAGCGCCTGTTGGAATCATCCCTGCACCAAAGAAACCACCCGTTCGAGTATTACTTGGCCCTCTCATAGCAGGGCCATCTTGTCGATTCGTTAAGACATTATAAGGGATGGCATTATCAGTTGTTACATGATAGAGTTGGGCAACCGCTAATTGCGTTCTGCGCCAATCTTTTCCTCTATTTTGAGAAACGGATAAACCTCCATCTCCCACGACTATCATTCGATTACCGTCCGTAGGGTCAATCCACATTTCGTGATGGTCCCAATTGGGTTGTCCCGTTGGAGAGCCAGGTTCAAGTGTTTTTCCCGCATCAATACTTCTGGAAAAACCAGCCCAGATAAAATAAATTTCGTGTGGATTATCGGGTGAAGCAGCGCAACGCGTATAGTACGCCTGTCTGCCCCCCATATCTCGATTAGAATTGATTAATTTCCAAGTTTTTCCATTATCATCTGAACGCCATAATTCGCCGCTTTCGGTTGGTTGGCCATTTAAAGGCACGCCATCCCCTGTTTCAATCTGCGCATACACTCGCCCTTTTTGGGCAGGGGTCATGGCTAAAGCGATTTTACCAACAGGTAATTTAGGCAAGCCTTTGGTCATTTTTGTCCAAGTTTTACCCCCATCGGTTGATTTATGCACGCCACTACCAGGCCCACCACTAGTTCTATTCCAAGTCGCTAATTTTAATTCCCAAGTTCCAGCAAATAAGATTCTAGGGTTATGCGGATCCATGACGACATCCGAAGCACCTGTGTTTTCATCGACAAATAAAGTATGTTGCCAAGTTTTGCCCCCATCTTCTGTCATAAAAACACCTCTCTCTTTTTGAGGGGCATAAGCATGACCAACTGCTGCGACATAAACAATATTTGGATTATCTGGGTGGATGACTATTCTACTAATTCTACCCGTTTTTTCTAAACCAATTTGTTCCCAAGTATCCCCGCCATCCATAGATTTCCACATGCCATTTCCCAAAGAAACATTAGAGCGAATAAAACTTTCGCCCGTACCTGCATAGATGATTTCTGAATCAGAAGGGGCTATTGCCAAAGCACCAATGGCATGGACAGGTTTATCATCAAAAATGGGTTTCCATGCAATACCGCCATCTATAGATTTCCAAATCCCTCCTGTGGCGGCACCGACATAGTAAGTCAGCGGGTCGCCCGGAATACCTGCTACAGAGATAATTCTATTTCCAACAGGACCAACGTGTCGATATTTTAGTTGGGCAATTTGTTCTTTTTCGAGGGTTTGGCTACTGCCTATTTGTGGATTAAGAAAGCAACTAATTAAAAAAATTAGTAGGAATAAGAAAGGAAAGGAGTGCCTTTTCATACGCTTATTGGTTTTAACTATTAGGAAATAAGCGCCTAAGGTAAGGATTAAATGGATTATTTTTATGGTTCTTTGGCGTATCCCGTGAAAAATCAACTCGTCCGATGACTGTGCCGATAGCTATCGGCATCGGATGAGCTGATTTTAACCGTCCGATGACTTCGTCATCAGACGGTTAAAATCTCATTCCACTATTTTATGCCGCACCTTTGGTGCTTTATTTCGGGATGACTTAGAAACATTGGGTTGGCACCCAATGCTGGTATATATCGCACCTTTGGTGCTAAAAAAAATTCTTTGCGTAAATCAGATAGTAACTTAAATCAGTCCACCAATCAAGAATTTACCCCTATTTTCCAAAAGTAGCATTCAACATTTCTGCCAACCGATATCCTGCTAAAGCGATACGTTCTTTGACCACTTTTTGGCCATTTTTTAAATATAATTCAGAAGGCTCCTCATTCGGACGTATCCATTTTTTATAGCCGTCATCTTTTATTTTATTGACCCCTCTATAACCATATTCTACTGCATATTTATGACTTTCTAATGCCCAGAAATCAGGGTCTAATTGGCGATAATTATAAGGGCTGTTTTCAAAGTGCTTTTTAGGGAATTCCTCCATTAATTTCTTGGAAAATTTCTTAAGCCGCTTGAGTTCTTTTTTGGACAAAGCCTCTTTTTCTGCTCCATAAGGATTGAGGTCATTCAATTCGCTCAAAAAGCCACAACCGTCATCCCAAAGCGCATGTAAGTTTTTCCATTTGCCTTTTAATTTGAAGGCATTACCACCAATATTTCCCCCAGGTCGTTCATTATCGTGAACAGAAGTACTGTGCAATGGCTGATGTATATCCCCAACTAAATGCACCAAAAAGGCTAAATGTCTAGCTTTGTCTACAGGTCTGACCGTTTTGATACCCAATACTTTATCCATTTGGTTAATGGCCCAAATAATATCAATAACTGGGGCATCTGCTAAAGCTAGCCGACTGGTATTCAATGGAATATTGGTATAATGCCAAGTATTAAAGGTACTTACGCCTTCTGCCTTTAAATCATCTGGCCAAGGTCCTGTAGTGGCAAAATGATTAACATAAGGATAATCTCTTTGTAGTTGTTTGGTCAAAGCATCTACTTGCTTTTTTGCCTCGGGGGTTAAATTTTCGTACGCTATCATAGCGGTCACTAAATGTCCCGGTTCCCACCATGCTTTTAGTGATGAATTGATGGAGAAGCATAACAGTAACGTAAAGATGATTGTCTTTTTCATAGTTCTATTTTTGTATAGATTTCGTTAAAATTGGTGTTGGAAATTTAGGTAAAAATAAAGTAATAATGATGTAAGCTACTTAAGGTCTGGGCAGTGCCAATTTCTGTTCTGGACCAACCAAATTCTTCTTGCCATGGTTTTATCCAGATGCCACTGGAATAGTAGGAAAAGGAGACGATGCAGACACCCATTCCAAGAAAAGCGGCTAAAAGGACTTTCCAGCCTCGGGCAAATTCTCCTGTTTGATTTGGTGGGGTCATTATCTTTTAGCTTTAAGTATTAGTTGTTTTCCTTTGGCCACAATTTCTTCTTTATTCATCAATTGCATTCTAAATGCTCCATCTACAAATAGTTTCGCTTGGTCGGCATAATGCGGACTTAATGGATTACCCGAATTCCCCGTTGGCAAGACATTAATAGAATGTTCGATGTCTCCAAAATCAATAATTCTTCTCACTGCAGGACCACTGACCACTTCATATTTCCCAGAACCATTGATGGTAAAACTCATATTATTAATCACTTCTTTATTGCCGACTACAGGAAATGGTCCCACATTAAAATAAGGACGTAAAGTCTCATTTTGTCCTAAAGTATGAGGATGTTCTATGGTATGCACTTTACCCCATTTCCATTGCGAAATATCGCTGCCTAGTTGTGCTTCTATTTCATCTAAAGATTGTTCAAAAGCC
>CALFWI010000161.1 GCA_937928615.1 uncultured Saprospiraceae bacterium
GCGAGGAAATTGGCAAATAGTCATTGATGAATTATGTTACCCAAATGGAGTTTGGGTAAATCAGGAAGCCGATTATTTATTAGTGGCCAATGGAGGTTGCCAAGAAGTAGCCCGTTACAAAATAAAGAATGGAAAAGTGGATGCCAAGGATAAACATTCTTCCAAAGTACATGGGGTGAATATTCCAGTAGGAGATAATTTATTAATGGATAAGGAAGGGATTATATGGACGGCTGCACACCCTTGTCCACTTAAATTTTTAGCGCACGCCAAAGATGCTAAAGCAAAGTCACCTATGCAGGTATTTGGTCTAGACCCAATGACCTTAAAAATGAAAATGCCCTTTCAGAATAACGGGGAGTTAATTAGTGCTGCTTCTACCGTTTTACACCATGAAAATAGATTGTATATCGCCCAAGTTTTTGACCCTTTTGTGTTGGTGGTAGAGGGGTTTTAAGTAGGTGTTTAAATGAATTTTGAAACGAAGTAATTGGGCGAAAAGAAATGGAACCATTTTCTTTGAGTTTTTAGTTTAATTCACCCAAAAAAAATCCATACAGTTGATATTTTGATAAATTAAAATCTAAATGGCTCAATTTATTTTTATCGCTTGATTAACAAATTTGTCGATGATTCTTTAAATTCAATAGCAAATACCAAGTGCAAGTTCAATATTTTTCAAAAAATGCTTGAAACTTGAGTTTGTACTTGATACTTGCACTTGAGTTTTACCAAGTCCTTCCTTAATTCAGTCCTTGTACTTACTTTTGCGAATGCAAAAAAACGACCAACCGTTATACACAAGCTCTTTTCTGTTGCTTTGTACCAGTTTTGCCTTATTTGGTGCTAGTTTTAATATGATTATTCCTGAATTGCCCGCCTATTTAACCAGTTTAGGGGGAGCAGAATATAAAGGGTTGATTATTGCTTTATTTACGTTGACTGCGGGGATTTCGAGACCATTTAGTGGAAAATTGGCCGATACAATTGGTCGAGTGCCCATTATTATTTTTGGGGCAGTTGTTTGTATTTTTTGTAGCTTGATTTATCCAGTATTAACGACAGTTAGCGGTTTCCTTTTATTACGGCTTTTACATGGGTTTTCTACTGGTTTTACGCCAACGGCCATTACCGCTTATGTAGCAGATGTTGTCTCCGAAAAAAGAAGGGGAGAGGCGATGGGAATTATAGGGATAAGTATCAATTTAGGAAGTTCTATAGGCCCTTTTGTGGGGAGTTATATTGCCGTTTATGAATCGTTAAACCTGATGTTTTATGTTTCTTCTGGAATAGCCTTATTGTCGATGCTGCTTTTACTGAATATGAAGGAAACCCTCCAAGAAAAACAAGCTTTCCATCCACGGTTGCTGCTCCTGAAAAAGAATGAAATTTTTGATAGAGGGTCTGTGATTCCAGCAATTGCTTGCGGTTTAATTTACCTAGGATTTGGGGCAATTATTACGATTACACCAGACCAAAGTGTACATTTAGGAATGGTTAATAAAGGCGCTTTTTTTACTAGCTTTACCTTATGTTCGATTTTATCGAGAATAGTGGCTGGTCGATTATCAGATATTTATGGTAGGGTAGTGGCGATTAGATTATCCGCCGTTATGCTATCCGTTGGGTTTGTACTATTTGGGATGTCTCAATCACCTACCTGGTTATTAGTTGCTTCAGGAGTAGTTGGCTTTTCACTAGGGGTAGGCATTCCTGCTTTATTCGCTTGGACGATTGACCGAAGCGAAGTCCAACATCGTGGGAAAGCGATGGCGACTTTATATATAGGCTTAGAAGTAGCAATTGGTTCAGGTGCTTTACTAGGCGCAGCCATTTATGATAATAATTTTGCTAATTTTTCTACGACTTTTAATATAATTGCTATCTTTCCACTAATTGCTTTATTATTTTTGTGGAAGGAGAAAGATGTGGTGATAGCAGGTTAATGCCTAGCAGCGTAGTTCATAAATAATTGAATTGACAAGTAATTTTATAGTTGCGAGTTGTACGATGATAACCAGCAACTAGCAACAAATAAGTAGATGGCGATTTACCTTGCCTTACTACTTACTCGATTAATACAACAGATAAATTTTTATAATGCGAATCCTAAAATTTTTGCTGAAATTATTAGCGGTCTTAGTAGTCTTGTTTCTACTATCAGGTGTAATCTTTCCTAAGACAAAATACACGACAACTCAGCAAGTGAATTTACCCCTAGCCGAAACTTTCGATTTATATACTGATGCCACTAAAATGAAGCATTGGTATACGGGATTGCAATCAATTAGAACAGAAGAACAAAAACCGGGGACGGTTGGTAATAAATATAAAATGGTAACCGATGTCCAAGGAGATTTTATGCAGCTAAAGCGAATCGTGACAAAATATAAAAAACCTCAGCAGATTAATTTTAGTACCCAATCCATTGAAATGATAAAGGAAGAAGCTATTACTATTCAAAATGTCAATGGGCAAACTTTAATTACCAACGAAGTAAGGACAGCGGGGAAAAGTTACTTTTTAAAATGCTTGTATGTTAGTTATTTTTGGTTGCTTAAAAATGAAGACCAAGCTATATTAAATAGTTTTAAAACCTATGCAGAACGGAATTGATTGAATTTAGGTCAGCATGCTCAAGTTAGGGTTAAAAATACGTTTCTGATAAATTCCTCCGATATGCATCGGAGCAAGTCGTGGTCGATTTAATGACAAGTTTCTTTCTGACGGCAGGAAGCGAATAATGTTAAAAAAAGCAGCGTAGAAATTAATCTTAAAAAGGGAACGTTGTATTAAAAAAATACAACAATGATTCCATACCGATTCACACTAGCAACAGTTTTACTATTGCTATCCCTCCCTATTTTTTCACAAACTTATATTGGCTTAAAAGGCGGTATCAATCAATCTAAATCTACCTTTTTTTTTAATATCAATCCTGTTACCGCAACGAGTAAAGGAGATTTAAATGGTTTTTATTTTAGTGTCCCTTTAGAATTTAACATCAACGATTATTTTAGTTTTATACCCGAATTGGCAGTAGTTGCTGATGGTACGGTGCTTTCGGTGCAAGCAAGAGAAGAGCAACGAGTTTATCACAATGCCATCGTTTATGGTAAAATCCCCTTATTAGGAAAACTAAAAATATTTAAGCATAAGGAATATGCATTTGGTGTCGTAGGAGGAATTATTCCTGCTTTTGCAATTGATGTCAAATCTTATTATTTTACTTATGCCAATCTGACTCGGACTGTTGAAGTCCCCGTTAGTTTTAAAGAAGCTGGAATTAGACGCTTTAATCTCGCTTTATCTTTAGGCATCAATACCGAAAAAGTAATAGCAAAAGGCTGGAAAATATTATTAGATATTCGATACAATGGAGGGCTCTTAGATATTGAAACCCATTCTGCGTTGACGAATACTTCGGAGAGTTTTCAATTGACCTTTGGGTTATTAGCGCCCTTAATTAAAAACGAGAAACGGCTAAAATTAGAGGATAAGACATTTTTATAGCCTATCTATTTAAAGGAGACAAAATCAAAAGAAAAATCTAATCTGACAAAGTAGCACTATCCGTTGGGTATTACATCCGTTGGGAAATAATAGAGAATCATATTGCTACCTTACGTCCATTGGGAAATAAAGTACTAGCTGGTCGAGTTATTTACCTTCCATTATTTAGCAAACAATTTATCTTTTTCTTTATGAGGAATTCTTAAATGAGCCTTGGTTTTTCTAGCTTCCATTTCCGCCAATTGCTCTGTTCCAAAATTGGTGGAATCTCCATTAAAAAGGACGCGCCATATCTTCCCCTGTCTTGATTCAGAAATGTATAAAGAACCATCTGGCCCTTCAGATAAGCCCATTGGGCGATATTGTACGTCATCCATTAATTTAATGATTTCTAATCCCGTAAAACCATCTGCAAAAACTTCCCATTTTCCGATAGGTGCGCCATTTTCAAAAGGAATAAAAGCAACGATATAACCAGCTTGTGGGTAAGGGGTACGATTAGTAGAACCATGAAAGGCGACAAATGCACCGTTTTTATAGCGAGCAGGAAATTGATTACCTTGATAAAACAATAGATCATTGGGGGCCCAATGTGCTGGAAGTCCCATTAAGGGTTTGGTAAAAGCCGCTTCTTGTTGGCCGTCGCCACCATATTCTGGCGCTAACATCCGTTTATTTTGAAAATGGTCATAATAACTATAAGGCCAGCCGAAGTTGTCTCCCTTTTTGATTTTCATAAATTCCTCCGCTGGTAAAACCGCTTCGTGCCAAGGCGTATAATGTTGTGGGGCATGACTGTATAAGTAATCTCTGCCATGATTTAAAGCATACAAACTATTATCTGTTTGATTCCACGTAATAGCGACAATACTCCTTAAACCTGTCGCATATCTTTGACCATCAGATTGGAATTGGCCTAATTTATTTTTATCAAACTTCCAAACACCACCAAAGTCCTTTAGGTCTCGACAAGGAGAATAGCCTTTAACATTGGCATAAGACTTATCTTGAGTCGTACTCCAATTTTCACAGGCATTGGTTGGTGCGCTAAAGGTGACATACATTCCGTCTTCTTGATCAAACGCTAAAGATTTGGCATTATGCCATCGAAGTGGAAAACGGTCTGTTAAGATGACTTCCGGTGTTCCTTCAGGAATTAATTTCCCTGGGGTTAATTTTTGTCGATAGACCACCAATTCTGAACTAAAATATAAGTAACCCTGATGAATCCGCATTTCCGTTGCAAAAGTGCCATCATTTGGATAGTCGCCCCAGCGTTGAATAATATCTGCTTTTCCATCATTATCCGTATCTCGTAAGGCAACATTGCCCTTATCTCCTTCACGGACACTTAATTTGATATAAACATCGCCATTATCACGGACAGCCAAATGCCTAGCTGGACCAACACTATCGACCACAACCAGTGCGCCAAAACCTGCTGGTAAAAATAAGCCACCATTATCTGCCTCTGTTTGAGGTGGAGCAGTTGCGGGTACCGTAGATTTGGAGGAGGTTACTGTTTCTTCTGAAGCAGTATTTTGACAAGCGGTTAGTAAAATAAGAAAAGTGAATAAAAATATCGTTAAATTTTTCATCAATAGGTATTAACAGGTGCTAAATTTGACTGCTGACTTCTATCTATTTTCAATCTAGCGCACTAATTAGTCATAAGCCTATCCATTTGTAAAAGTAGAAAAATTTAGAAGAGGTAAAAAAAAATAGCGAATCGCATTTGCCATTCACTATTTTTTATTGGAAAAAAATTATAATTTTTATTTTTTAGACATGCGCTGAGTGGTAACTACTTTTCCATCTTTACCAAGCAATTGTACTAAGTACATACCTCTTGGCAAATCTGCAATATCATAACGCTCACCTTCTAGCGGCGTAAATTTTTTCATTTTACGACCTACTAAATTGTAGATAATAATGCTCCCTACATCAGAAATATTATTTAAGCCAATAAAATTAAACGCAGGGTTAGGGTAGATTTTTACAATCTTTTGTACGGCAAGCGTTTTGCTATTTTCTTGGGATTGCCCAATTACCAAAAATGGTAAACAAAAGAAGGAAAGTAATAGTAAGATTTTTCGCATAGGCGACGTCGGTTTCGTAGGTTATATTAACAAATCAGGTTTAGCCAAAAAAACAGGGAAAAAAGGAGGACAAATATATAAAAGCAAATTAGGCTATTTTGTTCGGTATTGCAAATAATTAAATATACTATTAAACAAATTTTAACATATATAGGACAATAACCTAGAGTAGAACCGCCGATAGCTAAGAAGGTGTTGATATAGATAGCATTTTACAAATATGGGGCAACTGGTAGAATGTGCCTATATTTGCGAAAAATTAGTAATGTGTGAAAATAAAATTACGATTTATTGCAAAAAGTAAAATCAATAATTTTCTTAACTGGAACTGCAAACTCGAAAAGATATGACCAAATTAAGTGTAAATATTAATAAGGTAGCATTAATAAGAAACGCTAGAGGCGCTAATTATCCTGATTTAGTACAAATTGCCAAAGATTGTGAAAAGTTTGGCGCAGATGGAATAACTATTCATCCAAGACCTGACGAACGACATGCACGGTATGCAGATGTACCAGCCTTAAAAGCGGTCGTTAAAACAGAATTAAATGTAGAGGGGAATCCGATTCCAAAGTTTTTAAAGATGGTGATGAAGAATCAACCACATCAGTGTACGTTAGTTCCTGATGCTCCAGATGCGTTGACTTCTGATGCTGGTTGGGATACTCTGAAGCATAAAGGTTTCTTGACAGACACCATAGCGGCTTTAAAATCGAAAGGTATCAGAACCTCCATTTTTATTAATCCAGATGAAAAGATGATTGAAGGGGCAAAAGCGGTTGGAACAGATAGAATTGAATTTTATACCGGACCTTATGCACATGCTTATAATAAAGGTAGAAAAAAGGCCGTAGCTGATTATGTTCGATGTGGAAAGTTAGCGCATCAACTTGGTTTGGGGATTAATGCGGGACATGATTTAAATACAAGCAATTTAAATTACTTTATTAAAAAAGTAGGAAATATAGCCGAAGTATCTATTGGACATGCATTGATCAGTGATGCCTTATATTATGGGCTACACCATACGATATTAATGTATCTAAAAGAATGTAGAAATGCTTAATTTTTGGATTAGAAAAAGCAAAAAACAGGGTTAAAAGCGTTAAGGAAATCTAATTAAAGATAGTAAATGTATTGTTAAAAGAAGATTAGTTGATTCATTTTGTATATAATTAGCAAATTATTAAAAAAAGTTTTCTTTAAAAAATAGGCCTTTATAGTTTTGTTTTTTTAAGAAATGAAAAAAAAATAAACTTTTTTTTACATATTATTAAAAAATAATAGAATAAATAGCTTGGTTAAATATATGATGTTTGAAATATAATATTTTTTAACAAGCGTTAATGAAAATAATATTCTGCTTAGCGTCAAGTGTCTAATTGGGTTGCATGATATCTTTTTTTAGAGATAGGCAGCACTTTTAGTTAAAATTGAGTTAAGGTAGATGTCAGCGTTAAGAAAAAGTTAATTACAGATTATAAAAAATCGAATTAACTTTCCTAAATTTGGGACTTTATTTTTTCATAAAAAAATCGGATTCGTATGAAAAAACTTTCACTAGTTTTAACGATGGTATTGTTTTGCCTTGGAATCACCATGGCACAACGTACAATCACAGGTACAGTAACAGATACTGAAGGAGAATCTTTAATTGGTGCGTCTGTACTAATTGAAGGAACGACTACAGGTACCGTTACTGACATTGATGGTACTTACAGTTTGGATGTACCTGCGGGTGAACAAACTTTAGTATTCAGTTACACTGGTTATGCTACCCAAGAGGTACAAACTAGTGCTTCTAACGTTTTAGACGTTATTCTTTCTGAAGGACTTCAATTAAATGAAGTTGTTGTAACAGGTCTTGGTATCAAGAAAGAAAAGAAGGCATTAGGTTATGGTGTCTCTACAATTACCAACGATCAACTTCAAGGAACAGGAGAAGGAGACGTTGCAAGAATTTTAAGAGGTAAAGCTACAGGTGTAGACATTACCCAAACTTCAGGTTTAGCTGGTTCTGGTACCAACGTAATTATTCGTGGGTATTCTTCTATTACTGGTTCTAACCAACCTTTATTCGTTGTTGATGGGATTCCATTTAACACGGATACAAATGCGGATCAATTTGGATCAAGTGGTGCAACTGCATCTTCTCGTTTCCTAGATTTAGATCCTAACTCAATCGCTGAGGTTTCTATTTTAAAAGGTCTTTCTGCTACCGTATTATATGGTGAGGCAGGACGTAACGGTGTAGTATTAATTACTACCAAGAACGGACAAGGAGGAGCTTCTGCCAATAAAGGATTAGAAATATCTGTTACGCAAACAATTGCGCAAACAGAAATCTCTAACGTTCCTGATTACCAAAATACATTTGGTAATGGTTTCTCTGGTGGTTTCGGATGGTTCTTCTCTAACTGGGGAGCAGCTTTTGATGATTTAAATCCTTCTACTTATGGTGCAGACTATCAAGGAGAAAAGAATGGTCAAGTATTAATTACGCACCCATTAGATCAGGCGCAATATCACGATGATGTTCCTGAATTTATTGGCGCGGAATATCCTCACCAACCATGGGAGAGTGTTGAAAACTTCTTCGACACAGGTTTGAGTTCTCAAACTTCAGTTTCTGTAGAAAGTAAATTAGGTGCCAACTCTTCAATGAGTGCAACTTACTCTTATTTATCTGATGAAGGATTTATCCCTAATTTAGATGAGCAAAGAGGTGGTGGGCCGTCTAACTTCTTAAGAAAGCATAACTTTGGATTAGGTGCGCAAACAAAATTACAGAACGGTTTAAGAGTTAAAGGTTCTTTTAACTATGCTGATTCTGATAAATTAGCACCAATTACAGGTGCAGCACGTGGTGGTGATGGTAATGGTTTATTTGCAGCCTTATTATTTACACCTCGTTCTATGGATTTATTAGGCTTGCCTTACCAAAGCCCAATTGATGGTTCTAATATCTATTACCGTAGAGGTGGTGCGATTCAGAATCCACTTTGGACATTGAATAATTCAGGGAATGCTGAAAGTGTAAACCGTTTCTTCTCTACAGTACAATTAGATTATGAGTTAACACCTTGGTTAACTGCTTTATACCGAGTTGGACTTGATCAGTATTCTCAGACTAATAGACAACACATCAACAAAGGTGGACCACGAGTTCCAGATGGTTTATTAACAACTTCTAATAGAAAGAATAGAATTACGGATCAGTTATTTAACTTATTGTATGATGTTAAATTAAACGATGACTTAAACTTAGATGGTTTAGTAGGATTGAACTTAAGATCTGAAAAGAATTTTGGTAATGCTTTGGTAAGTCAACAACAATTTGTTTACGATTTATTGACGCACCAAAATTTCATTAACCACCAGACTTTCTCTGGTTCTTATGATAGAAATACATTTGGTGCTTTTGCTACTGTTTCTTTAGGATATAAAAATTTCTTATATGCAAACATTCAAGCGCGTAATGACTGGACTTCTACTTTAGAAAGAGATAATAGATCAGTATTCTACCCATCTGCTTCTCTTTCTTTTGTACCTACGGATGCGATTCCAAGTTTACAGAATAGTAATGTAATCAATTACTTGAAGTTGAGAGTTGGCTATGGTACTTCTGCGGGATACCCATTACCATACCGAACTAGAACTACTTTAGATACAGATACTAATGAGTTTGTAACAAGAGGTGGCTCTATTTTGAACACCAACTCTTTATCAAACAGTTTAGGTAACGCTAACTTAAAGCCTGAGTTACACAAGGAATTAGAAGGTGGTGTGGAAGCGAAATTCTTAAACAATAGAGTAGGGATTGATTTATCTTTATATGACAGACAATCTTCTGACTTAATTATCGCTTTGGATTTAGATCCAGCTACTGGATTTAACAGAACAACGGTAAACGCAGCTGAGTTATCTAATAAAGGAGTGGAATTAGGATTAAACCTAACACCATTAAAAGGAAGAAATTTTTCTTGGGATATTACTTTGAACTATACAAGGAACGTATCTAACATCGAGAAAATCTCTGACGGTGTAAGTCAAATCCAAATTGCTACATCTACTGCCGATTTCTTTGCCAATTCTCAGAACAGTAGTTTTGGTGCTGGTGCCGCTCAAAATGGTTTAGGTAACTATGCGATTCCTGGTCAGCCATATGGTATTATGTTAGGAACAGAATTCCAAAAAGATGCGAATGGCAACTACATCGTAGATGGTCAAGGTAACTATCAAGCAGCTTCTGGACAATCTGTAATTGGTGATCCAAATCCTGATTTCACAGCTAACTGGATTAATAATATCTCTTACAAAGGTTTATCTTTTGGTTTCCAATGGCAGTACATCAAAGGAGGAGATATTTTCTCTTCAACAGTACAGGCTTTATTGGGTAGAGGAAACACTGTAGATACAGATGTTGACCGTTTCGTACCAGTTGTTTTACCAGGTGTAAAAGCAGATGGTTCTCCAAACGATATTCAAGCTTATATTGGTGATACATTCTTTAGAGCTTATTTCTTCGCAGATGAAGGAGGTGTATTTGATGCAACTTCTATCCGTTTAAGAGAAATTTCTTTAGCGTATGCATTCCCTAAGAAATTGATTGAGAAGACACCATTCGGAAGAATTGGTATTACTTTCTCTGGTCAAAACTTATGGTATAGAGCGCCTAACTTCCCAGAAGGTATCAATTATGATCCGGAAGTATTATCTTTAGGAGTAGGTAATGGTAGAGGATTTGATTTCCGTACTGCTCCTACAGCTAAGAGAGTTGGGGTAACATTAAACGCAACTTTCTAAGCAATAAAGGTATCAAGGTGTATAGGTATAATGGTGCAAAAGTGCCAATATCATCTATGAAAAGCC
>CALFWI010000162.1 GCA_937928615.1 uncultured Saprospiraceae bacterium
TCCCTCAATTTCTAGGTCCGCTAAAATGATATGTTGCGTAGCGGTATAATCCCAAGAATCACCAGGGGTTGTTTGATAATGCCAAACATAAGAACCATCATCTGGATTTAAAGCAACAATACTAGACAGGTATAAATTATCTCCACCACCTGGACTTCTAAACTCTCTATTCCAATGCGCACCATTACCAACGCCGATGTAAAATAGATTTAATTCAGGGTCATAAGCCATTGCATCCCAAACGGTACCACCACCACCTTGTTTCCAATATTCGTCGCCATTCCAAGTCTTCGCAGCTTCTGCTAAATCGGCATGTTCGTAGGGTTGACTTGGGTCGCCAGGAACGGTATAAAAACGCCATGCTTGTTTACCCGTAGCGGCATCATAAGCAGTGACATAACCTCTTGCGCCAATTTCTGCACCACCATTTCCAATAATCACTTTCCCTTTGACCACTCTAGGCGCACCTGTGATAGAATAATTTTGATTAGGAGGAATGGTCATCACTTCCCAGTTCTTTTTACCCGTTGTCGCATCAATAGAGATTAATTTCCCATCTAAAGTACCCATGAATAAATCCCCTTGATAAATAGCTAGTCCACGATTAGAAAACCCACAGCATAAGTCTAAATTGGCATCGGTATTATAATCGTGGATAAATTGCCAGATTTCTTCGCCTGTTCGGGCATCATAAGCCCAGACCTTATTAAAGGGGCCAGAAAAATACATAATGCCATCTACGACTAAAGGGGTTGCTTGCAAACCTCTTTTTGTACCTATTTCTTCCGACCAAGCCAAGCCTAAATCTTTGACATTTTCTTTGGTGATTTCATTTAAAGTAGAATAACGGTCTTCTTGATAATTCCGACCATAGGACATCCAATCGCCTTGTCGAGCATCGGCATTAACGAGCGTTTTATCGGAAATATCGCCCGTCACTTTGGCGATGTGTTCCGCACTACCTTTAACTAATGGTTCTTCTTGGCAAAAAGTAAATAGGAAAATGGTTGACAGGATTGTCAAGCCTACTAGGAATTGTTTTTTCATTTTGCGCTTTGTTTGATGAATGAATGGAAATAGTGAATTATGGTTATTGACTATTTACTAAAAATAAAGCACAAAATAGGAAAAAAAAGACAACCTAAAGATTTTTTTAGGCTGTCTTATAATTGTTTTCCTTAATGATTCTCCTATTTAAGGATAAGTTTACGAGTCAATCGTTTGGTTGCTGTTTGTAGACTCAAAAAATAAACGCCTGGGTTAAGGTGTTTCGCGGTTAATTTAAGTTGATGCGGTCCTTTATTAACAAGAGTGTGAGGGAATACGGTTTTTACTAGTTGACCATTGAGGTTATACAGGTTGATTTGGATAGTTGATGATTCAGGTAAACTGAATTCAATCGTTGTTTGGTTATGAAATGGGTTGGGAAACACCTTGAAATTTGTCGGCTGTTTAAATTTTGGGGTAGCTTCAATAGTTGGCTGTTGAAGCCTTTCGTTTGTTGCAATTGTCGATTGGTCTTCTGTTAAAGTTTGATTACTGCAATCTTCTATAGTCGCTAGGAATATTGCGCCTGTTTTTACTTCAAAACCAGCTTTTAATACGATACCCTTACCTGCCTTATAGGTCATATTAGCCAAGGAGTCAATGATTTGAGTAGAAGTAATGGTATCAACGGCTTGTATAGTTAAGGAATCAGTTGTTGTTCCTACTATGGTTTGTTTGTCAGGACAATCATTATTCGGAGGAGCGTCTTGACATAATAAGCTAAAGCTATAAGCATTCTCGCAACCACCTGCTAAACCATATTTCAATAGGTAATTGCCTGCGCCTAAATTTTCTAAAGAGAAGGTGCCATCATTAGTCTGACTGACTGCCGCATAGGTATTCCCACCATCTATGCTCATGAATAAATAAGGTTGTAGCCCATTGATAGCTATCCCCATTGAACCATCTGTACCGTTAGGGCAAGAAGGAGACATTGGAGAGAATAGAAACAATTCTGGCGCGCAATCAGTATCTGCACAATCCACTAAGCCATCTCCGTCGTTATCCACACCATCCGTACAAAATTCCATACCACAGTCGGGGCCAATTAGTACGACAGCATCTACAGCCATTTCGCAATTAGTCTCATTATTTCTAATAAATATACGGTCATAGACCCCTGGAAAGCGATTATTAAAAGTATTGCTAACTTGGTAACTGGAACGCCCTAAAATAGAATAAGATAAATTAGTACTACCTCCTGTTGGCACAATAGTTATCACGCCATTATCCATGCCTGAACAATTATCAGGATGGGTAATTTGTACCATTACAGAAGTGGGGAGATTACAATCCGCATCTTCACAATCTGGGGTATCATCATTATCCGAATCTTTTACTTCAATATAGGCGATAGAAGTTTCTGTCTTTCCAACACAATCACTTAAAGTTATTTTGTAACAACCTGCGGGTAATTCAAAATTAGAATGAACTGCTAGAGTAAATATGCCTGTATTAGCGGTTAGTTTTACGGAAGAATTATTATTGGCTCCTTGTATGGTCAAAGTTAATTCATTACAAGAAAAATCAACTAACGTTGAAGACCATAATACAAGTATTTCTCCATCATTATTTCCCTGACAAGTTACTGGCTTGGGGACTAGCGTCAGACTAAGAGGGCTACTTTGGTGTTCAAAAGCGCCCATATCTGTGGTATTATTTAGGATTCGTTCCGCCCCAATTAAATCTTTTGTTAGATTCATGGGAAGGCTGTCATTATTACCTATATCAATACCTGGAGACCCATTTTGTAAACTTAAATTATAACCACTTGCATTCACAAAATTGGGCATGGAAGTGCTGTTTCCCGCAAATCCATCTTCAATCAAACAATAACTGACGATTGAGGGAGTAGCATCATCTACAATTTGTCCAGTGTTGCCCCCACCAATTGTAGTACCTGCCCATAAAATACTATTATCCATCGTAATCGTAGCTCGAATATTATGAATGCTTTTTCCTGTATTTGCACTATTATCATAAAAAGTAGCACTTTTAATTAGCGCATTACACACGCCATTGTCATTATCTCCAACATTCCATATTGCACCGCCATTAAAAATACCCGTATTACCTTGAAATATGCCTTGAACTATTTGGGGGGTGACAAATTCATTTGCGTTTGCATTATTTCTGATTGCTCCACCTCCTTGATTAGCTAAATTATTAATGAATTTGCAGTTAGACCAGATTGAAGTAATTGTTTGACCTCCTTGGAAGATAGCACCGCCAGAAAAGAGGGCTTGATTATTACTAAAAACACATTCTGTTAATTTGATATTCGTAAATGTACTAATAGCACCTCCATTACCTCCACTATTTCCTTCCTTTAGGGCTAAATTGTGAGAGAATTGACAATTCGAAAATGCCAAATTAGTATTTGTATCTCCTCCTAAATGTATCGCTCCGCCCCAAATACTTTCATTTCCATCAAAATAACAATTTTGAATAATACCATCACTTTGGGCGGTACCAAACATAAAAAAGCAAATAGCGCCTCCGTTCCAATTGGATTTATTATTTTTAAACGAACATGCTTCTATTTTAGTAGTATGTGCTACATTATTACTTAAATCAAAAAAGATAGCCCCTCCATTTTTATGGTTATTGGGATTATTAGCAAGGTTGCCTGCAAATTCACAATCCGTAATTAAGCCTTCATCTGTACCACCTCCCCAAGAAGCGAGTGCACCTCCTGCATATCCTAACGCTTGATTACTAATAAATTTGGATTGACATATATTCCAACCAATTTTTCCTGCTTCCGTATCACCCATTAAGGCACCTCCTGAATTGCTTGCTACATTGTTTTCAAAAAGACAATTAACGATATTAGGAGAACAATTTCCTTTCATACGTCCATCTAAACCCATTGCTGCACCTACAGCAGCGCTATTATTTTTAAAAATACAATTGACATAATTGCATTGATTCGTACCACTGTAAGCATCGTTTAGAACAGCACCTCCCCAACTATTGGGGGCTTTATTATTTTCAAAAGTGCAATTAGCAAAAGTAAAATTGGAAGTGTTGCCAAAGGCAGACCTAACATACATGCCACCGCCACCATTTTCTGCTTCATTATTTTTAAAGACACAATTATTGATTAACATCCCAGCATGGAATCCACCGCCTAACTCCCCATCGACAAGCAAAAATAAACCACCACCTCTTTTCAAATGCCATTCTACCTCGGTATCTCCATTGGCATTGCCATCTTGAATAATTAATCCATTCAAACTAGTATTTAAAAAAGTGGTATTATTCTGATAGCAAAAGAAACCGCTCATATACACTACATGATAAGAATTGTCACTATTATCTCCCATCGTCCCAATATCACCTGATAAAATGGTTGGAAAGGAAACTGCATTCCTATTCTCCATAATAGGGTTTCCTACTTCTGGAAATCCACCAAAGACTTCAACGCTTTCTTTAAATTCAAAAGAAATACCTCTCTCCGAAGTATTCGTTGGTTTATAGATACCTTCTTTAATCCAAATTTGGTCACCGATATTACTAGCCGTAATGGCCATTTGCAAATCATTAAAAGCAGTAGTCCAAGAAGTACCGTCCCCTCCTGATGCATTATCGTCATTGACGTACCAAATAGTTTGAGCGGATAAAAAAGTAACGGATAAAAAAGCGATGATTAACGTTAAAAGGGGTTTGGAGTGATTCATTTGCATTAATTTAAGAATTGATTATTTTTTGATTAAGAGGTTATTTCCGAGTCAATGACTAGGTAGTGGAGAACATAAATAGATAGTCAGATTAAAAATTGATATTACAAAAATTATTATTCTTACTTAATAACGTCTAATATCCGTGTCCCTTCAATAATCCGTGGTATTAATTGCTACCACGGATTATTGAAGGGACACGGATGTTTATCAGTTTTTTACCTGACGCTCTAAAAATACTTTAACTAAAAGCTTGATTAAAATGCTGGATAGAAACCTTAAATTTATAAATCAAAGGTAAAAATTTGAACACAAGTTAGTTTGCCTATTCTTTCCAAAAGTTTATCTATTTAGACCAATTTAAGGAGGAAGAAAAAATGGTAAGATGGGTTTTTAGATGGTCAGATTGAAAATTGTCCGACACGTTTGGCTATCTCTTTATTAGTTCTTTACCTGACGCTCTATTTAATCGTAAATTACTAGTTATTAGCTATTTGCGTATTTTAGATGGCGAGATGTTAAACATCTCCTGAAAAGACCGAGTAAAATGCGCCTGCGTCTTAAACCCTACTTCCACAGCAATTTGCCCAATAGAATAATCCGTCGTGAGGAGTAAATTTTTAGCAGCAGTTAGCCGAATTGTCTTGAGGTATTGAGCAGTAGATTGATTGGTAAGTGCTTTAATTTTTCGATACAATTGAGTTTGGCTCATTGCCATAGCTTTGGCCAGCTGTGGCGTTTTAAAAAACTCATTGGATAATTGTTGTTGAATAGTCGTTTGTAATTGGTCAAGAAAGACTATTTCTTTTGTGGCAACAGTAGTATTAGTAATGGATTTAGCAGTCCTTAAATGATTATTTAATTGCAGATGAAGCTGCATTTGTTGCCTTAATAAAAGCAGATTTTCTAGACGTAACAATAATTCTTTTTTATCGAATGGTTTAATTAAATAGGCATCTGCTCCCATTTCTAACCCTTTATGTTTATTTTCAGTAGTCGCTTTAGCAGTCAATAGGATAATGGGAATATGACTCGTTCTAGCGTCATTTTTTAAAATAGCACAAAGTTCATAGCCATCCATCTCTGGCATCATGACATCTGATAAAATAATATCTGGAATATACTGAAATGCTAGCGTAGTGCCTTCTTTTCCATTAGTCGCTACGATGATTTCATAATGCTGGAAGAGACATTCTTTTAAATAATACACAACATCTGGATTATCTTCAATAATTAGTAATAGCGGTTGTTCCGTCTTTGAAGTATTTACGATGGAATTGGTAGGCGTTATTAATGGTTGCTTTACAAAAGAACCTGTATTTTCAACTATTTCACTGGTCGGTATGGAATGGCTTAAAATTAATGGTTCGGCAATTGGTGCATTATGGCGAATAGGTAAAAATAAAGTGAATTGAGTCCCTTTATTTGCTTCACTTTCTACTTGTATAATCCCGCCAACTAAGGCCATTAATTCTTTGACTAAAGCTAGTCCAATTCCTGTTCCACCTACTTTTCTAGTAGACGTATTATCGGACTGGTAAAAGCGGTCAAAAATGTGAGGAATCTCTTCCTTGGCAATACCTATCCCACTATCTTTTACTTTTATCTGTAAAAAGGATTGTTTTT
>CALFWI010000163.1 GCA_937928615.1 uncultured Saprospiraceae bacterium
TTTTTTTAAGAAAATTTTAAACTTTTAAAATAATTATTAAAAAAAGGATATAACTGTCCATTTATGGCATCATTTTTGTCCTATATTAACCATCAATAACGATTGGCTTTTACCTCCCAAATTGACCTAAAAAATAATTAAAAAATAGTTCCACTTTAATCAATTTTTGGCACTGTTTTTGAACTATAATAAGTATAACAGTGATTATCATTTTCCTCCCAAAATCATTGCTAAATACAACCTCCCATCAAGTAAATTCCATTATTTAAAAATCAAGTATTTTCCATCAAATTTTAAAAAATTAGTCAAGCATTTTCCATCGTATTAAAACAACCTGATTAAAAGAAATCAAGGTGACAAAATTTGAAATAAGGCATAAAAAAAGCGACCAAAAAGCATGTCTGCCTTTGGCCGCATCTACATAGCGCTGTCTAAAACGACATTATCTTAGTTGTTCATTCAGTGGTTTGAGAAAAATAAAAAAACGCAAAAAAAATTATAATTTAATCACCTCAATTTTCTTAACAGCTATCCCCTCTTGCGTGGCAACCCGTAAAAAATAAGAACCAGGTGCCCAATCTGCCGTGTTGATTGTTTCATCAATAGCAGTAACCTCTTTAGTAGCAGACATCATTTCAATTCCTCCCATAGAGTACACAGCAATTTTAACAGAACCTCTACCCTTTAATGCTCTTTTCACTTTGAAATAATCAGTTGTTGGGTTAGGAAATGCAGCCACCTCTAAGCCTTGTGGTACAATTTCCGTTAAAGCCGTCGTCGCATCTACTTCAAAAGATTTAGTGATTGAGCAACCATTAGCATCTTGAATAGTTACTTCATGCATACCAGGCGCAAAATTAGATCCATATTGCTCCGTTGTTCCATCACTCCAGTCAAATTCATAATCAGGCGTACCGCCCATAATGTCAACTTTCACATCATTGTGTAAAACCGTCAATTCCGCTTCTAAAGCATTCGGCGCTCTCATTTCAAAATCAAAAGTTTTTACACACCCTTTAGTATCTATCACTTCCAACGTATGCGTACCAGTAGCTAATCCATCAAGCATTAAAGCAGTTTCCCCATTAGACCATTGTGTTTCATAAGGAAAGTTTCCACCTTGTAAAGCGACTTCAATACTTCCATTTTCACTACCATTACAAGTAGCAGGGTTGATACTAGCATCTGCTAAAGAAATCGGCGCTATATTTTGAATAGTTTGGCTAATAACTACTTGACAACCAATTCCATCAGTGATTGTCGCTGTATATTCACCAGCGCTTAAATTTTCAAGTTTTGCTCCTTTAGCCCCTGTATTCCACGCAATTTCATAGTTGCTTAGTGTATTTACCGCTAAAGCAATCATGCCTTCTCCTTTGCTACAAGCATCTTCTTCTATTACTTCAATAGTTACTTGTGGTGCTTCATGTTCCGTTACAACTATTTCAGAAGTAGCAACACATTGGTTTAAGGTATCCTTAATCATCATACTGTAAGTTCCTTCCGTATTAACCGTCAAAAAGAAAACATTACTATTTGGAATTATTTCCCCATTTCTTGTCCATTCAATAGTAGAAGTAGCATTTAAAATTGAATTCTCGCCACTAATGGTGGTCGTTGGTTGGTTACAAGTTAACATCGTTGGCGTAGACAAATTAACTGCTGGTCTAGCCGCTTCCTCGACTTTAGTAAACGTTGCATCAGAACATCCCGTAATGGTATCTGTTACCAATAAAGTATAAAAACCTGCGGCATCCACTACAATTTCTCGAGCGGCTGCATCAGAAATAATATGGCCATTATCCGTTACCCAATTAAAAACAGTGTTTTTAGAATAGTCTCCATTATCCGCAGATAAAGTCAAAGAAGTTTGTGCACAACTTAACACTTGGTCATTCTCAATTCTAGCTGCGATTTCAGGTGTTCCCTCTACTTTAATAGCTTGAATAGTCACACATTCTGTTTCCAAATCTCTAACCGTCAAAGCATAAGTACCTGCTTGATCCACACTAATCATTAAATCATTCACTTTATGAATAATATTGCCATCTGTTGTCGCCCATTCCACTAATACATTTTCTGTTAAAATAGAAGCGGTAGCATCAATAGTTACAATTTCATGATTACAAGAAATAGCTGGAGTAGCCGCAAAAGAAATAGTAGAGGTAGCCGTTTGATTAATGATTACCGAAGCCGTCGTACTACATCCATTGCTATTGCTGATAGCTACTTCATAAGTTCCTGGCGTTGTTATGGTTGGATTAGCTATGTTAGAAGTGAAGTTTGCTGGGCCTGTCCAATTAAAATTTAAATCAGTTCCACTATACACTACTTTTAATTCAGTAGTCGGTGAAGCACACGTTAAATCATTCGCTTTTAATTCAAATGCTGGTAAATCTGTTTGTGCTTCCACGACAAATTCTTCCGAAGTCACACAACCGTTTTCATTAGTAGCCATCAATTTATAGGTTCCTGCTGCTGAAACCTCAACTGTTTGTTCGTTGCTAAAAATGCCATTTGCATTTTCCCAAGTATAGGTTTGAATATGATCATTAGATAAAGCTTTCAAAGTAGCCTTTGTATTTGCACAAGTAATCGCTTCTCCCTTAATCGCTACTACAGGAGGCGTATAATCAGTTGTTACGATTACTTCTGTCGTCGTCGTACAATCAGCGCCTTGTCCTGCAACTAGTTGATAGACACCGGGTACTTCTACCGTAGGTGTTTTTTCAGTAGACGTAAAACCATTTGGCCCTGTCCAGTTATATGCTAAGTTTGAATTTTCTGTATTCACGACAAAGGTAGTCGTTGGATGGTTACAGTCTAATGTACCAGCTTTTACGATAAGTGTTGGTGCGGTATAATTAGTTCCTACCATTACTTCTGTAGTCGTCGTACAACCAGCGCCTTTTCCAGCAACTAATTGATAGACACCAGCTATTTCTACCGTAGGTGTTTTTTCAGTAGACGTAAAACCATTTGGCCCCGTCCAATTATATTCCAAGTCTGAATCTTCTGTTTCCACAACAAAGGTAGTCGTTGGATGCTTACAATCTAATGTACCAGCTTTTGCTATAATCGTTGGTGCTGTATTTTCTTTTGTTACAGTAACACTAGTTTCACTAGTACAACCATTAATAGCAGTTACCGTTAAAAAATAAGTACCTGCCGCAGTAACAGTTGGGTCTTGCGCATTTGATTGGAAATTATTTGGCCCAGTCCAATTATAAGTAACAGTAGTAGAAATTGTAGCACTTAATTTTGTATTAACTGCTCCACAATTAATAATCGCATTTTGAGCAGTAATCGTTGGTACAGCATTCTCCGCAGTCACTTCAACAATCGTCTCTGCAATACAACCATTTTCAGCAACTGCTTTAACCCTATAATTCCCTGCTTGGTCAACCGTTGGATTCTGTAAAGTAGACCTAAAATTATTTGGCCCTGTCCAGTTATACTCAGCGATAGTACCAGCACTAGCAATTAATTGAATTCTTGAATTAGCACAAGTAATCACTCCGCCTTGAGCAATCAATTCAACATCTTCTGTGTTTTCTATCACCTCAATATTTTCTTCACTAGTACAGCCATTCGTTCCTGTTAAGATCACTTCATAAACACCTGCTTCGCTGACCAAAGGGTTGGCAGCAGTAGTTGTATAACCATTTGGGCCAGTCCATTCGTAAGTAGCGATATTATTAGTAGTCACTAAATTAATCGTTGTATTAGTAGTTGCACAAGTTAAAGTTTCAGCAGCTAAAGTAGCAGTTGGTTCAGAAAAATCCTCTCTAACAATAACGGTATCACTCACTACACAGCCCGTATCTTCGTTACTTATAGTTAAAACATAAGTACCTGGTTCAGAGACAGCAATCGTTTCTTTTCTTACATTGCCATATAATCTACCATCAATACTCGTCCATAAATAATTATAAGCAAAACTATTAGGAGAATCGCTACCATCTAAAGTGACAATAGGGTCTGTACAACCAATAATTTGGTCAGCACCTGCGCTCATAGCAAAAGGCTCAGAACCACTAACCGTCACTTGCACATTTGTTTTCGCTCCTTTAGCATCTGTAATCGTACAGCTATAAGTCCCAGCAGCAAGATTCGTCAAATTTTTAGTCCTCGCACCATTGCTCCATTGATAAGTATAAGGCGTTTGTCCATAGCTAACCGTTAAGTCAATAAATCCATTCGCTTGATTACAAGCTTCGTCCTGAATAGTAGCATTTGCTTGGAAAGGAAAATTAACACCACCATTTCCACCTAAACAATTAGCATTTGCAATTCGAGAACGAATTAATTCGCCAGGTAATACACCAAAACCACTAGCTAAATTAATCCCTGGATTAGAAGCTGATAAATCACAATCATTGGTCCATTGTGGATTTAAGTGACAATAGCTCATAACCGTTCCTCCTGTAGCAGCAGGCTCGTCTCCTTGGTCACAGTCTCCTTCTGGACACCAACAATTGTCGATTGGACCAGTCGGCCATAAACAAGAATGTGTGTGAGGCGAACCTAAATTATGACCAATTTCGTGCGTTACTGCATAAGCCGTCCAAGAATAGGTAGGAAAATCTTTATAGTTAGTAGTGATGTTCGTATATCCAACTGCTTTTTCTTTATCACATAAAGCGTCGATATTAGCAGAACCACCATTAGGCACAGTGCCATTTATTTTGTAATTAGATAAAAGGTGAGCGACATCTCCATTAAAATCACCATTTAAGGCTCTGCCAAAAGCATCTCTTGCAGCTTTGGCAGAAGTAGTTGGATAAGCATCAGCAGTAGACCAAACTTTTACTTCAGATAATTGAACATCGATATCATCAATCGCATAAATTGCAGAAACTACATTAAATAAACCAGTTGTAAAATTAATCGTATTTTCGATAGAAGATCCATTAGCTTTGAATAATTCATAATCACACTCCACATACACTTCTACCGTATTAGTAGACCGAGCGCCTGCATTACCTGTTCTCGTGACAATCATTTCTTTCATATCCTCCGTAGAACAAGCAAAAGGATTAGACGCATTTAAATTTCTTTCTTGGTAAAGTACATAAGTTCCATCTGTTCCAAATTGTCCGATGTTGTAATTTTCGCCATTCAGGGAAAGAACACCAGTTATTGACTCCTGAAAGAAGTTAATAGCAATCATGGCGTCCTTTTCTCCTGAAATAGCACCTCTGTAAAAAAGGTTAGGGGAATAAGAAAGGGTATTGTGAATATCTCCTGTTTGAACAGTTACTTTAAAGTCATCTGCTAATACATTGACTCTTTGTAAGTTAACGTCCAATTTTTTCGACGCTCCAAAGGGGATTTGAAGCATCATTGTTTCTAGTTTTTGTTGATTGATTTGAGTTAATGCTTTTTCATTTAATGTAAAATAAGTTGCATTTTCTACAAATCGTTTTTTATCTGTCCCCGAGTGGATATTTTCGAAGAGTTCCACTGTTGGGTAAGTATATATATTTGAAGCTTGTAAATTGTTAGTTGTAAATGCACATAAAAATCCTATTAAGATGCTAGTGCATACTTTTAATGTCGTTGTCATGATTGCGCTATTTTTGGGGAATAGTAGTAGGTTATAAGAAAAGGGGAGTGGGAGTTTTTTTAAGAATAATTTAAAGAGGGGGGAAGCATCTTAAAAGTTAGGAATCAATGTGGAGGTGTGGTGGGTAAAAATCGTTTGATGAATCAAAGATAGGGGCATATCAAAGTTTATCCAAAAAAAAAGCGTGTCACTTTTATTTTTTTACTAATTTTTTTTAAAAAATTGATTCAAAATAGGCTCAAACAGCCTATTTTTTCAGTATTACAACTATAAGTGACATACTTAAAATAAAGTAGTTAAAATAAAAACATTGGTTATCAATCAGTTAAAATTTTTATTTAATTAAAACCACTTAATTAGTGACTCTACTTCGGAAAGTCTATTTTTCGCTTATTTTTGACAAAAAATCTAGAAATATATGTAGCGCATCCGTTTAAATAGCTAATAGTCCTCCTATCCATTTTTTGGTCGAACAACAATATATCTATACTAAACTGCTTTATTTCGTAGATTTAAAGCATTTATCATTTTCAGCCTATGAAAAATTCGTTTCTAATTATCTTTTGTGCCTTCATTTTTTTCGGGAATTTGTCACAGATTGGATATGCGCAACAAAATATAGTACCTATCCAGCTAGGAAAAGATTTACAAATTATTCCTATTAAAGAACAAGTATATATACATAAGTCTTGGTCCATTTTTACGGGTTTTGGCAGCGTAGCAAGTAATGGCTTAATTTATAGCAATGGAAAAGAAGTCGTCATCATGGATACCCCTGCAAATGATTCTTTGACTTTGTTATTAATCAATTGGATTGAACAAGATTTAGGACAAACGATTAAAGCAGTCATCATTAACCATCATCATATAGATTGTTTAGGTGGCTTAAAAACATTACATGATAGAGGTATCCCTTCTTATGCCACTAAGCGTTGCCAAAAGTTAGCTCGCAAAAATGGAGTCATCGTACCCAAAAAAGGTTTTAGAAAAACACTAAATTTAGCCATTGGTCATCAATCTATTGTATGTAAATACTTTGGCAAAGCACATACTGCCGATAATTTAGTCGCTTATATTCCATCAGCGCAGGTACTTTTTGGCGGTTGTATGATAAAATCCTTAAAAAGTGGAAAAGGGAACTTAGCAGATGCGACAGTAAAAAAGTGGAGTAAAACCGTTACAAAAGTAAAAAATGCCTTTCCTCAAGTGGAGATAGTCATTCCTGGGCATGGAAAGGCAGGTGATACAGCGCTACTAGACTACACGATAAATATGTTCAAACAATAAAGAAGTTGATTTATTATTTAGGTGATTAGTAATCGTTCACCATCTAGATTTATTTCCTACTTATTCTACCATTTAGGCATTTAAGAACATTTAGAACATAATTTAAATGCAATTGTCTATAATACTGAATAAGTACGACTCTTATCTTATTCAATTGGAGTAACACTCCTGAGCAAATAAAGGTTTTTTGGCAAATCCCGTAAATAATTAATCATCTTTTCAATAAAATCATCAATAATGAAATTATCAACTTTTGTATTGAGTATCTGCCTATTATTAACTGCTTGTAGTCAAAACGCAGATGCCCCAAAAGAAACCGTAAAAAAAGCAAGCGTGGAAACAACAGCCACCAAACAACTTAGACATGTCGTGCTGTTTAAATTTAAAGAAGGTACGGCTGAAGCTGATATAAAAAAAGTAGAGGCTGCTTTTGCGGCATTACCCAGTAAAATTCCAGCAATAAAAGGATATGAATGGGGTACGGATAATAGTCCAGAAGGATTAGCTAAAGGTTTTACGCATTGTTTCTTCCTAACATTTGATAGTGAGGAAGGTCGTGCTATCTATTTACCGCACCCTGACCATAAGGCATTTGGGACAGTGTTAACGCCTTATTTAGAAGATGTTTTGGTACTAGATTATTGGGTAAAATAATTAGTGGTGTAGTTTGTACATAATTGACAGGAAATTTTAAAGTTGCTGGTTACTGGTTGCTAGTTGAGCTGACATTTAATCTTGTGGTACAATATTTCTAATGCACAGTCTTCAAAATAGCCAATGGTTTATTGAGTTTGCTATTGAAATTGCTATTTATACCACCAATTCTATTATCAATTCAGCTAGTTGCTGGTTGTTTTACAGCAACTGGCAACTAGCAACCAACAATTTAATCAGCTATGATATAAGTTGTACCACTAAGTAATTTTGGCAAGAATTGAAGTTGAAAATTGATTTTGAGATTAAAGCCTCCTCTCCTACCCTTTTTTCCAACTAATTAAAATTACGCCTACCAGAACCAATAAAATGCCTAACATTTGGGAGGCAGTTAACTCACTTTTAAACCAAAAATAATCCAAGCCTAAACCTACCAAAATATTCATCCCTACAATGATTGTAATGCCAACGGAAGGCGAAATAGCTTGAGAAAAAGTGTAAAAAGCCACAATTTCTGCCAAGCTAACGAACAATCCAGCAAGCATCGCAAACTTTAATCCAGTTGTCGTGTAAACTAAAGGTTCACCATCCCTTATCACTAAAAAAATACCTAGACCGACTACTACGGCCACTGCTTGTAAAATAACTGCACCGAGCATTTCCTGAATATGATGTGCGGATAACTTAACCGCTAATTGATAACAAGCAAATAAAGTACCTGCCAGCATCGCCAATATAATTCCTTTCATTAGGCTATTAATTTTAAGTTTGAAAATAGGCCAAAAGTAAACTATTGAAACTAATCTACTATATTTACTGTTAGAAATCGAGAAAAATTCCTAATCGTATGAAACCACTTTTATCCTTCTGTCTATTATTATTTATTGGTCAACAAGTTGCGCTTTCCCAAAATGACCATCGCAAAAATCAAGAAAAATATGGCATTCAAATAAAAAGAGCTAGCGGCCCCATCCAATTAGATGGAAAGCTAGAAGAAGCAGCTTGGGAGGAAGCAGATATAGGTAGTGATTTTGTACAAAAAAATCCCAAACCAGGCGCAAAAGCTGTTTTACACACCGAATTTAAACTCACCTACGACGATAATTTTTTATACCTCGCTGCTACTTGTATGGATTCGCCGAATCATATTATCTCTACCTTGAAAAGGGATGCTGGTTTCTGGGATGGTGATAATGTAGGTTTAGTCCTAGACCCACTGAATGAGGCAACGACGGGTTTTATGTTTGGTACAAATCCTGCTGGCGTACAAACGGACGTATTATTAGGCGGCGGTACAGGCTCCGAACATTACAAAGGAGAATGGGACAATCGTTGGTTTGTAGAAACGCATATTCATCATGATAGATGGAC
>CALFWI010000164.1 GCA_937928615.1 uncultured Saprospiraceae bacterium
GTATTGAAGGGGCTTCTAATGGAGCAGATATTGAAACAGCAAAAGCGAAAGAAATGGGTTTGGCGATTTATTATTCCTTAGCGGATATTCCAGATATAAGCTAAAAGCGTACTTTTGCGCGAAAATCGCATAAAAATTAAATAATGAAAGGAAATCCGAATTTAATCCATCCAGAAATAGGCGCATTATACGCATATGACTTTAGTATTCCTGGGGAGACAATCGAAAAAATATTAGCCTTACCACGCCCTTCGTTGATTAAAGATTTGGAGGAAGTATTGAACGAAGCGATTCGGAATTTTAAAGATTATGATGGATTTTATGAAGCAGAACCTGAAGAGTCTCTTTTTTTAGCACCTATACATGCTCTTTTTTTATTGGGAGAATTGGAAGCTATAGAAGCCTTACCTGCCATTAGTCAATTTCTTAAGGAGGATGAAGAATTTCTAGATTTTTGGTTGGGTGATTTATTGACAGAGGAAGTTTGGCTAGCGATTTACAAATTAGCACATTCTGATATGACACAGCTTTTTCCATTTATTATGGAGCCAGTTGAATATGTTTTTGCTAAATCACCATATATAAGAGCAGCATTGACTTATATGGTATTGAAAAAGACTAAAAGAAGCGTCTTGGCTGCCGATTATAAAAAACTGACTCAAAATTTAATTGAACAGGCGAAAGTATCTCCCGAATTTACGGATGAAAAGGATACCTTGAGGAGTGTTGTTTCTAGGGCTATAGATTATGGACTAATCGAATTGGAGGAGGAAATTAAAATGGCAATAGAAGCCGAATTAATCGATAATTATGGAAAAAATGATTGGGAAATTGCTCAAGACCTATTAGTTAAAAATGAACCAGATGCTTCTGTAATGACTATTTACGAACATTATGAAGCGATACAAGAATGGTATAATTATGAAGAGTCGAGTGATATTGATTTTAGCCAAGTGATGAATAATACTGATTCTTTTTCCAAAGAAAAAAATATTGACCCAAGACTCGCTCCTAAAACCGTCTATAATGAGGCAACACCTTTCAAAAAAACGACTCCAGACGTAGGCAGAAACGAGCCTTGTCCCTGTGGAAGCGGCAAAAAATACAAAAAGTGTTGTTTAAGGAAATAATCCGTCAATTTTAACTAAATTAAACAAGATAAAAACCAGTTATTTCCCCTATTCTTTGCTAAATTTGCGCCGCTAAAAAAATGTGTATATTTATTTCGGGAATACTTTTGAAGAAATGACTTTTTAGCGGTCTGTAGTACAATTCTAAACCTCAAAATTCCCACCTTAAAATTAATAATTAATATGAACAAATTAAGTTTATTAATGGTCAGCATGTTGTTTCTCCTAACTTCATGTGTGAAGAAGAAAGATTTCTTGGCTTTACAAGAGAATAAAGATTTATTGCAATCTACTTTAGAGAAAACTAAAGGAGCATTAGATACTTGTAATGATGAGAAATCAGGATTGATGGGTAAAATTGCTGAATTAGAAGCAACGGTAGCTAAGCAACAATCTGAATTGACTGGTAAAGATGGTCAAATCAATACCTTGAAAAGCGATGTAGCAGCAGAGCAAGCAAAACAAGCAACTATCTTCTCTTCTTTATCTGGAACTTCTGTGATGACAGAAGCAGAAGTAAAGCAATTCAAAGGAGCTTTAGCGACTATTCATGGAATGCCAGCAGCACAAAGAAATGCCGCTTTAACGAAAGCATTAACGGATAAGTTGACAAATTCCTTAAGTGCGGCAGAAGCACAAGGTATGGAAATCACGACAAAAGGTGGTGCAGTAATGTTGTCTTTGTCTGATAAAATTTTATACAACTCTGGTCGTACCATTTTAACTCAAGATGCTAAAATGATTTTGGATGCAGTTGCTAAAGTTATCAATGCGAATGGTGGGATTGATGTTTTAGTGGAAGGTCATGCTGATGCAGACCCAGTTAAATTTACGTCTTACAAAGACAATTGGAATCTAAGTGTCAAAAGAGCTATGAAAGTAGCAAACTACTTAGAGAAAGCAGGAGAAGTGGCACCTGCAAGATTAACGGTTGCTGGTAGAGGAGAGCATGCGCCAAAAGCGGATAATGCGACAGAAGAAGGAAAAGCAATGAATAGAAGAACAGAAATTATGTTAGTACCAGGATTGGATGAGTATTTTAGATTGGTTACTGGTAAATAAGATAGTGATTCCGATTAAAATACGGAATAAATTTGGTGACTGATTATTTTGTGATTGGTTACCTTATGATTTTAATAAAAAATCATCGTTGTCAATAGGATAGCGGTGATTTTTTATTGGATAAAACCTTGAAAATTTACGCCTTGTAGTTTATGTTGAGGGGTGGGGGCATCTCCTCTAGCATCTGTTAATAACCCAGTTGCTATCCCTTTAATAAATCGGGTATTCGAATCAAACTGAGTAATCTGTAATTCACCAAAAGCTCCTTTTGTTTCATTTTCTACATTAAACCTGGTAGTGAGAACATCCAAATCAACAATTGTAAATTCAAAATCCTCATCATAATATTGTTCAGATTCAGTGTTCGGATAAGTATACTTTCCAGTACCTTGAAAATTATGAATAATAAAAGTGAAGGTAAAACGCCGATAATCGGGCCAATCATGTACATCCATATACTGGATTCCTCTGATAACTAATTGAGTGTCCAATATTGATTGAGGTGCTGGTGTATAAAGAAATAGAGTATCTGCACACCATAATGTATCTGCCCAAACGCCAAAAAATGGACAGTCGTCAAAACTGATTTCACTAGACGCTTCTACTTCTACTGAATATTCCGATTCTAGACATGCTGAAGAAAAGCCTATGATTATAAGAAAAAGAAAATATTTTGCTTTCATAATTATCTTTTATTTCCTCTAGTAATTATTCATGGAAAAGGGTTGCATTTTCCTTCAATCCTTTATGCCTCAATCCTTGTATTTAATAACTCCACTTTACCCGCAAAAAGTAAGCCTGAATATCACTTCCATAGCGTTCTGTGGTATTTTGCAAAATAATTTGACTCACAAAATCCACATCTAAATTTTGCCCTAAAGAATAGGAAAAGGTAGGCGTTAGAAATAATGGATGTCCATCGATTGGCGAATAAATTATCGCAACATTGGCGGTAAATAAAGGTGTGATAGGAAAACCTGCCGAAGTAAAAACCGACCATTTATAGGGATACAAATTTCGAGCAGATAATTCAAAATTAAAAATATTGCCAGTATTTGCGTTCGTTCCTGCTTCATTATACAATAAACCACCTGCTATAAATAAACTATTCTCAAAAGCATAATCGACGCTCAAAGTAGCGGCGAAATTATTGTTTACCTCGTCAATAGTCGAATTAAACCAACTAAATTCTCCTTTAAAGCCCCAGTCTTTAATGCTGCCTGCCCAGCCACCACCTAAGACGATGTCTTTCTTACTCCAGCCAGCCAATACCTGAAAATCATAATTCCATTTGTTGAACTTATATAAACTAGCTGCCACTATTTCATCGCTATTATCAAAGGCTTTAATCGCAAATTCAATACTACCTGCATAACCGATGTAATACTGTATCCGCAAAGCATCTGACCCCGGCCGTTCTTCATAATCAAAATCTGTAAAGGAAAAGGCATTGAATAAATCATTGGGATTCCAGACGGTGTTAATCCCCCAATTAATGCGTTGTCGCCCAAATCGTATCTCTAGTTTATCTTTATTATATTGAAAATAAGCTCGGTCAAAATAGCTGTGCAAAACAGCTTTTTCGCCAGCATTTAATAAGGTTAAATTTAAAATATCGTTGCCTCCTTCATCCAAATTGGTTTTAAAATCTGGCTGTATTCTGGTAAACTCACCAAAGAAAAAACGGGTTCTTAACCCTGCTTTAAACGTCCAATTATCAGATGGATACCAATTGAAATTAAGTCGATTGTGTAGGAAATTATCAGAGATAGTTTGCCTGCCTAAACCAGGTACATTTATTTGAAATAGACTTTGTAGCGATTTGGTATACCCTTGGACACTCCAGTTTTTTTCTTTGGATTCTTGAGCGGATAGGGTAGTGGTGAATAGGAGGATTAGGAATAGCGCGCGGAAAGCCGCAAAGATGCCAAGTTTTTTTGACGGATTATATGTGATTTTTGCCAGATAGTCACATAACTCATAGAGTGTACCTAGTTTTTTGTTAACCTGCAACTGGTAACTGGCAACTGTTAACTGCTTACTGCCTACTGCCAACTGCCTACTGCTACCTCCGCTCATCGCTCACAATTTTACCATCTACTAAAGTCACTACTCGTCTAGCTCTATCAATCACACGTTGGTCATGCGTAGAAAAGACAAAAGTGATATTTTCCTCTTTATTCATCGTCGCCATCATATCCAATAAACCTGCCGTAGATGCTGAATCTAAATTAGCGGTCGGTTCATCGGCTAAGATAAAAGCAGGCTTGGATGCCAATGCTCTAGCAACCGCTACTCGTTGCTGCTGACCGCCTGATAATTCATTTGGTCGCTTATCCATTTTATCGGCTATCCCAACGGCTGTTAATAAGGATTCGGCTCGTTTATCTCGCTCTGCTTTTGGCCTATTTTGTAGCACCATGACAAATTCCACATTTTCCTTAGCGGTCAATACTGGAATCAAATTATAAGCTTGAAAAACAAAGCCGATATTGTCTTTTCTGAAATCAATTAATTGATTATCTGATAACTGAGCAATGTCTTTGCCTCCCACTTCCACTTTTCCCGCAGTCGGTCGGTCTAAGCCGCCAATAATATTCAATAAAGTCGTTTTACCAGAACCTGATGGCCCAACAATGGCAGTAAATTCTCCCTTTTCAATCGCCAAGTCAACGCCTCTTAAGGCACGAACAGGAATTTTATCAGGGTTGTATGTTTTGGTTAAATTGCTTGCTTTTATGACAATCATGTTAAGACGGTTGATGGTACACGGTTGACGGTTTTCGGTCAAGTATACCTAGATTAATTTGAATTGAAGCATATTGGTAGATAGGGTGAACGAAAAGTCAAAAATGTAATGTATAAATCCTTGAAAAAATAAGTGGCGATGTTTGAAGTTTTTAACTTCAAACCAATATTTCAAAAATTTTCAACTTTTCTCAATCGTTAACATATTATAAAAACGACTTTTCGTTCGCCCTATATTGGTAGAAAAACCTGTAGGCTTTCCTATATACCGGAATATATGTTACAGGCCTAAAGGCTTTTCTATCAGTTAAATTTTTCGAATAGCCTCCACAGGCCTCAGTCCAATCGCCTTCCAAGCAGGATACAAAGACCCCACTAAGGCGGTAATTAAAACAGAAATAGCCAAAGACCAATAATATTTAGTCGGTAATTCCGTATATATTTTTGTGGATAAACCAAATTGTTCCATACTAGCAGAAAAAGCGCCTAAGTCTATGCCCTGACTACCAAAATATTGGATAGTAGCCCAACCTAAGAATAAACCAATTGGGGCGGCAATAATGCCTAATAGCAGTGTTTCTAAAACAATCATTGTAAAGACTTTTCCTTTGTTCATGCCCACAGCCATTAACATTCCCAATTCTCGGTTTCTTTCTAAGACAGCCATCAACATGGTATTGATAATTCCAAAGATGAGCGCCAACATAAAAATGGTCGTGAAAATAGTAGCAGAAATATCAATTTGAGATTCGTATAATTGGGTTTCTGGAGAAATTTCTCGATAGTTTTCTATGAGCAAATTTGGAAAACTAGCTTTCAAAGCATCGCCTGTCGATATTAGGTTTTCTTTTTTATCCAATAGAACGGCGACTTCATGGGCAATACCCTCTTTTGCCATCAACTTATTTAAATCCGTTCTTTTGACCGCTACCATGCTTTCATCAAAAATGGTATTGCCTGTTTTATAAATACCGACAATTCTAAAAGCACCTGCGACAATGTCTTTATTTAAATCTTGAAATTGTAAGACTACTTTTTTACGCAATTTCAATTTTAATTTCTCCGCAATTTTCTGACTAATAATAATCTCATTCTTTCGACCTTCCGTAAAATATTTTCCTTCCACTAATTTACTGTCAAAACCCGTTACTAAACTTTCTTGGGCAGGGTCAATCCCTCTAATTGTAATGCCTCTAGCCCCTCTAGAACTACGGACCATTCCACTCACGACTGTTCGTAAAGTAGCTGCTTTGACGGATTCCGTTTCGTTCACTTTTGTCAAAATTGCTGTAGGATTATCAATATTAAATTGCACATCCCTATCTTCCACAAAACTAGGATGGTGTATTTGATAATGAGACGTTTCGTTCTGTATGGCATTCTTGACATAGCCACCGACCATGGCAGAAGAAAAAGCCACGATAAACAGAATTGACCAAACGCCAATTAAGACCGAGCCAATCACGACTAAGCTTCGGATTTTATTTCGCCAGATATTTCTCCACGCTATTTGTAAGAGCATAATGATAAGGTCTAGAGGTATAAAGGTATAAGGGTTTAAAGGTATAAAGGTCTAAAGGTATAAGGGTACAAAGGTTTAGCGGTTAAGACCTCTATACCTTTGTGCCTTTACACCTCTTCACCTTTATGCTCGCATTGCATCTATCGGTTTTAAGTTCATAATCGTTGTCCAAGGATATATCGCCAATACACTCGTAATCAGAAAAATAATAAGCGCTTGTAGGAAAAAAGTAGATAGGTCAAAAGCCGTTGGTAAATCGCCACTAATGCCAAATTTTTCAAAAGCTTGTGCGGCTTCTGCGCCCATTGCAGCTGCTGGAATTGGGTGGATATTTAAATAGTAGACAATTGGAATACTCATCAAAATACCTACAATTGCACCTAACATAGCAACGATAATTGTTTCCAACCAAATGACGCCAAATAATTTCCTTCTGCGCATGCCGATGGCAGTTAAGACCCCAAATTCATAACTCCGTTCTTTGGTCATCATTAAGATTGTGCCGAAAATGGCGAAGGTAATCAGTAAGTATAAAATGCCGATAATGATGATGCCGCCTGATTCATCTAATAAGCGAGCTTCTACTAATTCGGGCATCAATTCCTGCCATTCTAATACTTCATATTTGTCCCCAGCTAATTGTTGATTGGTGGCAGCGATAACTGCGGGCACATCTTCTCGGTCATTTATTTTTAAAATTAGCGTAGTCGCTCGACCTTCTGCCCCATAAAAAGTTTCGGCGGCTTTAATGGGTAATAATAATAAGCGTTTATTCAAGTCAGGAATCCCAAATTCAAAAATGCCTTTAATCGGATATTTACCTGCCGCATTCACGCCATGATAACCTTGAGAAATTAAGATAATGGTATCATTTAAGGCCAATCCTAACTTCTTTGCTACGCCACTTGCGACGACTACGGCTTCATCGGTTGGATTTAAATAAGAGCCTGCAATAATTTTATCCGCAATTTGCGTCATGGCATTTTCCTTCACAGGGTCAACGCCCAAAACAAATACGCCTGAGGTTAAATCTCCACTAGATGCCAAAGCAAAAGATTCAATTCTTGGCACCACATCTTCTACCAAATTTACTGCCTGTGGCAAAGCATTTAATTGTGCCTCCAACTCCATAGAGTTATCTAAGGTTTGGTCGTCCCAATACCCCTTTGCATGAACTTGTGCATAGCCATAAAATTGGTTAACCGCCCCATCTATCACCGAATCCCAAATGCCTTTTTGGAAAGAGCGCATAAAGGACGCTAAGAAGACGGCAAAAGCGACTGCACCAATGGTGATGAGCGTTCTTCTTTTGTTCCGCCAAATATTTCGCCATGCTAGTTGTAGTATCATAAGAATAAAGGTCAAAAGGTATATAGGTTGAAAGGTGTAGAGGCCTAAAGGTGTGTTCCTT
>CALFWI010000165.1 GCA_937928615.1 uncultured Saprospiraceae bacterium
GCTAGTATAATTCGTTCTTTAGCATTTGGATTGTACTGTCCAATGATGTTCGTACCATTCAATTTTTCTTTGGTATAGGCAGTCGCTACAAAATCTTGTTCAATTATTTTTGCCCCATGTTTTTTCAGTTGACTAACTAGCCATTTTTTGGTCGCTTGATGCGCCTCCGTATTTGGTACTCTGGGACCAAATTCCACTTGTTTCGCTACAAAATGATAAGCGGACGATGAATTGAATTTAGGAATGGGTAAATTTTTTACCCGTACTATTGGTGTATCAACTGCTTTCTCGTTTTTGCAGGCAGCTAACGATAACAGAATCATTATTAGTGAAAAGCAATATTTCATAATTTGACTTTTAAGTGCGTTGTAATTTTAGGATAATTTAAATGCTACCTAAATCCGTGGTCTTCATTTATCCGTGGGTTATTTTTACTCCCCAAAGATGAATAAAGGCCACGGATAATAGTAAATGGGTTTTCCGTGGAACTGAAGTTCCACTATACTTAGAATTTTCCCATCGCCTCATTAAAAATAACCGCTAATAGGACCTGACCAACAGCCCCTAAAGTTCGTTTGTTAATATTTTCCATATTATCATTGGTGGTATGCCAGTGCTTCACAAAAACAGGACTGGTATTATTTGGCGTATTAATAATATCAATCATTTTAATGCCTGCAATAGAATTTACCATAAAATGGTCATCTAAGATACCTGTTACTATTTCATCGGTAAAATAATTGCTATGCCCCATTTCTTTAGCTAATTTCCATACTTTATTCACAATTTCAGGTGCATATTTCATAGACGTATCATCTTTTCTAAATCGAGGGTTTTTAGCCCCTACCATATCTAATAAAATCCCATATTTTGGCTTATACCCACTAACGTGTAAATTTCTAGCCCAATATTGGGAACCTAAAGCCCAAGAATAACTATTGCCAGGCTTAGGGTCACCATAATCTTCTGCATCAAAAAGGACAATATCTACGCCCATATAATCAGGTAAGGTGGCTAAGTGTTTAGAAATTTCTAATAAAACGCCTACGCCACTAGCGCCATCATCCGCCGCATCTACAGGTAAATTTTGCTTGGTTGCATCAGGGTCATTATCCGTAATATGCCGAGAATCCCAATGTGCTGCCAAAACGATTCGTTTTTTTGCCTTTGGGTTATACTGTCCGATAATATTGGTACTATTTAATTTTTCTCCAGTATAAGCAGTTGCCACAAAATCTTGTTCAATCACCGTCGCACCATTTGTTTTTAGTTGACTGGATAACCATTCTTTAGTGGCTTTATGTGCTGGGGTATTTGGTACCCTTGGCCCAAATTCTACTTGTTTCGCCACATAATTATAGGCGGCTTCTCGGTCAAATTTAGGAATAGGAATCTTTTTCGTGGCTACAGGTGGTGGAGTAGTTGAGGTTTGTTTACTGTCTTCTTGACAAGCTGCAAAAAATAAAACGAGTACTAATAAAAAAGGTAGTTGCTTCATTATAAAAAGGTGGTACAGATTTTAATCCGTATGTATAAATTTTTATAGACTAGCATTGTATTGATTACACATAAATTTTCCCGATTCTTTGGAATTTTTTTTGCAGGAATTAGGAGCGTTAGCTTCGACGCTGTCTGTAGATTTAGCAATACTTTTAATAACCTTTAGAAGAGGGGCGTTAGCCTCGACACCCGCTAAATTAGGGGGTCGGAGCAATGCTCCTTTAGGAATTTTATCGAATGTTCAATATTTCTACAGACGGGGTCAGGGCTAAAGCCCTTAATCTTCCCCATTTCAAACTTATGGATAATCAGCACGACTATAGTCTGTGGTTCGTTATGAACTGCGAAAATACTATTTCTAAATACAGGATAATATAAAAAGATGGGGATTAACATGAATTTAAGCCTATTTTTTAAGCCTTAGTGTAAAAGACACACTAAAAATTTTTAGTCTATTAAAAAAAAAGTAGATTTGTTATTCTTACATACTTCTAAGTCCTCTTTTTCCAAAAGGTAGTTTGCCAACCAACTACTCGTTAATTTTATTGTATGAAACTAATAACAAAAATCACCGCTATTTTTGCCCTTTTTCTTTTGTGGCAATGTACTTCCGATACCACACCAACTATTGAACGCCCCCATAGCCCTTGGGTTTTTCGTTCTGTCTTAGACCAACAACCAAGAATGATAACGTTGGCTTTGCACGATAAGATATGGGCAACTTATAGCACGCAAAATGCTGCTCTATCCAAAGTATGGTCGGGAAGTGTAGATTTAGATGGTGCTGTTTATACGACTGCGCATGGTCCTCAACCAACGAGTATAGGAGATGCTTGGTTGGTGAGTGAATATCAAACACCTTGGCAAGTGAGTCAAGGAGGTAAAGCAATAACCACTCAAGTCCAGTATAAAGGGCATCAAATTAAAAATGGACAAGCTATTTTAAAATATGAGTTGACTTTAGCTGATGGGCAAAAAATCCAAATTACAGAACAACCAGAAGCTAAAATTTCTGAAACTGGTTTGGCTAGTTTTGAAAGGAACTTTACTACTGCTAATGTGCCTACTGGTGTAACCGTCGCATTAAAAACGAATGTAAGTTCCGTTGTTGCTAAAGAAAAGATTGCCAGTAATGGCGATTTTAAAGTCATTAATACAAAACCTAGAACGGCTAAAAAATTGACGGCTGTTGATGTGGACGGTTTATTAACCTTAAATAATAATAGCTCAACTTCTTTTACTTGTGCTTTTGTGAAATCGCCTTTAATTGCCAATAATACCAATAAAGTAGCAGATGAGGACGAAGAAGAAAAGCCATTGGGCGCACGATTGATTGCCAGAAGTGATTGTAAGAC
This sequence comes from uncultured Saprospiraceae bacterium, assembly GCA_937928615.1. Lineage (GTDB taxonomy): Bacteria > Bacteroidota > Bacteroidia > Chitinophagales > Saprospiraceae > JAFMDF01. The sequence goes on from CALFWI010000165.1 coordinate 2,856, forward strand.
TTGTCATAATACTTATGTCAAGACCGTTGGGCCATCCTATCTAGACATTGCTAAAAAATATAGAAATACAGAGGAGAATGTAGCCATGTTGGTTAAGAAAGTACAGAATGGTGGTGCAGGAAATTGGGGAGAAGCAGCAATGAGTGCACATCCCGATTTAGATGCCGCAGATGTTAAAAATATGGTGAGCTATATTATGGATTTGGATAAAGCCGAAGAGGCCAATCAAATTGCGATGGAAGCGACCAAAGTAGCCACTACTGATTTGGTGAAAGGAGACGATAGTATTGACCCGAATGAAATGAGTATTGGTTCTATTGGGAAGGTCTTTACTTTTGACAAAGATGTGAATAAGTTGGCAGATATTGATTGGAAAGCAGCACCTACTTTTACTTTTATTTTGCCAACAATTGATGCAGAAGGTGATGATTTTGGGCCATTAAAAGACCATTTTGCTATTTCAGCAGAAGGATATATAAATGTGCCAAGCGGGGCTAATTTTGTTTTTCGATTATTAAGTGATGATGGGTCTCGACTCATTATTGACGGGAAAGAAGTTATTAACCACGATGGACTACACGGAGCGGATGCAAAAGATGGCGAAGTCGCATTGGCAGAGGGCTATCATCCTTTCCGTTTAGAATATTTTGAAAATGGCGGCGGACAAGCAATTATTCTAAAATGGCGGTCTTTTTCAGATGGCGAATTTGTGACGATTCCTTCTACTGCTTTTGCCCATAAAAAATCAGAAGCTCCCGCAGGTGGTGGTCAATTAGTCAGTAATTCTACGATTCCTGGTGACCGTGCACCGTTAAGAGAAGTGCATCCAAGTTATGATGTAAGTCAAGCTAGACCCGAAACCTTTTTGCCCAAAGTAGGAGGCCTAGATGTTTTTCCTGATGGAAGAGTTGCCGTAAGTACTTGGGATTCTGAGGGAGCGGTTTATATTGTAGATAAGGCAGATTCAGGCGACCCTGCTAAAATGACGGCTACCAAAATTGCCACTGGTTTGGCAGAACCATTGGGCTTAAAAATAGTGGACGACGAGATTTATATCATGCAAAAGCAAGAGTTAACTAAATTAGTCGATAACGATAAAGATGGCTTGATTGATGAATATCAAACAGTTTGTAATGCTTGGGATGTGACGGCTAATTTCCATGAATTTGGTTTTGGTTTAGCTTATAAAGACGGTCATTTTTATGCGACTTTAGCGACAGGCATTTTACCAGGTGGTGCAAGTGCTTTAAATCAACCCAAACA
>CALFWI010000166.1 GCA_937928615.1 uncultured Saprospiraceae bacterium
AATAATGGTATCTTCTTTGTATTTGGTTAGTCTATATTTGGGTGTTCGCATAGAATAACCGTTTCGCCAAAAGCTTAAAGCAGGTTTTTCTAGTGTAGTTTTAGGGTTGTTTAGAAGCGGTACTAAACTCTTACCTGCGTAGGTATTTGGTGCTGTAATATTGCTTAACTCCAATATCGTTGGATAAATATCTACGGATTCTACGATGGCTTCATTGGGGACACCAGCCTTTGCCATTTTAGGCGTTTTGATAATAAAAGCACTACGCAAAGCACGCTCAAATAAGGTATGTTTGCCCCAAACTGTATGGTCACCTAAATGCCAACCGTGGTCGCCCCATACAACGACAATGGTGTTTTTATCTAAGCCTGTTTCTTTTAGCGTTTGCAAGAGTTTGCCTACTTGCGCATCCGTATAACTGACCGCAGCAGCATAACTTCGTCGGAGATGAAGGGCATATTCATCGCTTAATCGAATGCCTCTGCCTCCTTTTTCTGGTTGTTGTTTATAATTACCAAACATTTCCCCACTATTTTGTACCGCATCTGGCGGTATATTTTTCGGCATTTCTGGATTGGGTGATAACGGAATATCTTTTCCGTCGTATAAATTCCAGTATTTTTTAGGTGCCACAAAAGGCAAATGTGGCTTAAAGAAGCCTACCGCTAAAAAGAAAGGCTGTTGTTGATTTTTTAATCTTTTTAATTCAGTCGTTGCCTTTGTTGCCAGTAATCCATCAGGTAAATCTTCGTCCTTTTCGGCAATAAATTCGGTCGCTCCAACCTGTCTTTTTAAGTCATTTCGATTTTTGCCATTGGCATACGCAAAAAAAGCATTCCAAGCTGTTCCCCATTGACCGATTGGTCCCCATTCGTAATTCCAACTTTCGGGCATTTCTGGTCTGCCGTCTCCTTTTCCATCATAGGAAAAGATTTTACCATCTACATGATGACTGATTTTGCCTAAGCTTGCAGTATAATAACCGTTATTTTTTAGGACTTTAGGTAAGGGCGTAAAACCTGCTTGTTCAGCTGCTGCCAAATCATCTCGAAAAACATTATTGCTCAGGTATTTTTTATACTGCGGATATTGTCCCAAAAGCATAGAATATCTAGAAGCCCCGCATGTCGGTACTTGCACATAATGATTTTTAAAAAGCCGACCTTCGGCTGCCAACTGGTCTAAATTTGGTGTATGCATATACGATTCCCCATAACATTTTAATTGTGGTCTTAAATCGTCAATGGCAATGAAAAGGATATTGGGTTTCTCTTTTTGCTGAACCAATGATTTAGGTTGGCTACAGGTAAAAAAAAGGAGAATTAGCGGTAATAATAGGAAATGTTTGTTGTGCATTTTATGAGTTGATTAGAAGCTAAATGTAATACCTTTTTTTTAAATATTAATTAAAAATTAAATAATTATACTACCTTTAATATTGACAAAAGAAATAAATTAGTCAGAAAATAAAGCTATGTATCATTTATTAAACTCAAAAGAAAAGCGCCTATTGTTAATGCTAATAGTATTGACTTTCCCCTTATTATTTTGGACTTGCTCAACTACGAAAAGCCCACAAAAGATAAATTCGTCGGAAGGTGTAACCTTAGGCGCTATTACCTACAGTTGGCGAAGTATGTCTTGGGATGCTAAAGAGATTTTAAAATTTTGTAAAGAAACGGGGATTACTTCCCTAGAATTGATGGGAAGTGTGGCAGAAGACTATGCGGGCATTCCACCTGCACCGCCAAGACTAAGACGAGGAACTAAAATATCGCCTGAAGAAAGAACTTCTTATCGAAAAAAATCAGCCATTGCAAAGGAGGAGCGCAGAAAATGGAGAATTGCTGCTTCGATGGATAAATTCAAAGAGTTGCGGAAAATGTATGAGGCAGCGGGCGTTGATATTCATATCGTGAAATTTTCCCCTGCCCGTTGGACAGACGAAGAAATTGATTATGCTTTTAATGCGGCCAAAGCTTTAGGTGCAAAAGGCATTACTAACGAAATAGGCTTAGAAGCTGCCGAAAAACTAGGCAAATTTGCAGATAAACATCAATTATATGCCATCTTTCACAACCATTTACAACCTGGCGAGCCTGGATTTAATTTTGATGATTATCTGGCCTTTTCTCCCATGAATATGCTCAATTTTGATGTCGGGCATTATGTTGGTGCAACTGGAAAAGACCCCAATGAAATTATTGAAAAATACCATGACCGAATTATTAGCTTACACCTAAAAGATAAAACGGCTAAAGGCAAGGACCCTGAAAATAAAAATATGCCTTGGGGCACGGGTGATACGCCGATTACGGAAATTTTGCAATTAATTCAACAAAACAATTGGCCGATTCATTGTGATGTAGAGTTGGAATATGAAATTCCTGCTGATTCTGATGCCGTAAAAGAGACGGCTAAATGTGTGGCTTATTGCAAGGCTGCGTTGAAATAGCTTATGCAATTTTCAATTTCAAATTTTCAACTACCTTCGGAAGGGATTTTGCTATTGCTATTGTTTTTATTATTGAAAAATATGGTTTCCTATTTGTAGTGGAATTAGTTTTTAAATCCCTGCTAGTATCTAAAACGAAATAACCAAAAATATGAAGAGTATCATTTCTTTTGCAAGCCTTATTGTCCTATTTAGCCTATTTAGTTGCCAAGAAAATCCTAGAGAAGTAAAGCAAGAAAAACCACCCAATATCGTCCTAATCATGGGCGATGATATGGGCTATTCCGATATAGGTTGTTATGGCGGAGAAATTAGAACCCCTCGACTAGACCAATTAGCTGCCAATGGTTTAAGATTCACTCAATTTTATAATACGGCAAGATGTTGCCCGACTAGAGCTTCGTTATTAACAGGGCTTTATCCTCAACAGGCTGGGGTCGGGCACATGGTAGATGACCGAGGAACGCCAGCTTTTAAAGGCGATTTAAGTAAGCAAGCAGTCACTATTGCAGAAGCATTAAAAGGAGCTGGTTACTCCACGTACATGTCAGGTAAATGGCACGTAACGCCTTATGTAATTGACAATCCAGACAAACATAATTGGCCGAGACAAAGAGGGTTTGATAAGTTTTTCGGAATGATTTCGGGAGCAGGGAGTTTATACGACCCTCGTTCTTTGACTTTGGATAATGAGTACGTAGCGCCAAGAAAAGGCTTCTATTCTACCAATGACTTTACGGATTATGCGGTTCAATGTGTGGAGGAACATACAACTGAGAACCCATTTTTTATGTATGTTTCTTACCAAGCAGCACATTGGCCTTTGCAAGCACCTGAAAAGGATGTAGCCAAATATAAAGGACATTATGACGAAGGTTGGGATGTATTGAGAAAAAAACGTTTTGAGCAAATGAAAAAACTGGGTTTGGCAAAAGCAGAATGGGAAATGACGCCTAGAGATTCTTTTGTAGCAGCTTGGAGTGAGGACATACCTGACAAGGATTGGGAATTGGCGAATATGGAAACTTATGCAGCAATGACAACGGTCATGGACGAAGGCATTGGTCAAATTGTAGATGCCCTAGCTGCAAAAGGGCAGTTAGAAAATACCCTCCTTTTTTATTTACAAGACAATGGCGCTTGTGCGGAAGAATTAGATTGGATAAAAAACCGCCCAAAAGCCGAAGATTTAGTGCCTCTGAAAGTGGGTGAATTACAAACCGAAATGGTTCCTTTTATTACTAGAGATGGAAAGCCTATTAAGTTAATGAAAGAAGCTTGGCCGGGGCCACCAGAAGGGTATACCGCTTATGGCCTAAATTGGGCAAATGCGAGTAATGCGCCTTTTCGAGAGTATAAACATTGGGTGCATGAAGGCGGCATTTCTACGCCTTTAATTGTGCATTGGCCAGCCAAAATTAAAGAGGGTGGTACTTTTAGAAGCG
>CALFWI010000167.1 GCA_937928615.1 uncultured Saprospiraceae bacterium
ACAGAAGTCACAGACGATCATTTTTTGGTGCTTGGGCCTGCAGGGTCGGTACGTCTTCCAAACTTTGCGATGCCGCCATTGATGGGCAATCACGTGTAAAAATGGGGTTCGGCAACCATCTATTAAAACGACTTTTTTCATGCTTCTTTTTTATCACATAGTCCCCTAGTTTTTATACCTAGTGCACCTAGTTTTTTTAAGAAATGTAACTTTTATGGCTTAAATATAGAAAATCTCTACGGATAGAGAAAAGAAAACACGATAAAGGATTGATTTTCTTCATTTTAAGCAATCCATAACATTCTAGTGTCTCCGTGGTTACATAGCGAACTTATTTTCCTGAATTTAGGCATAACTTTTTTATTTCCTGTAGCGTTTTGTTTATGTCTTTCAAATAGGATGTGCCTTATTTTAGAATTAATAGTCTAAATAGAACAATAACAAGCAAACCAAGAGAGATGATTTATAGCACCTAAAAATCACTTTAACTAAAAAATTAGAAATCATGAAAAACGTACTAAAAACTGCCTTTTTTGCCGCCCTACTTTCTGTAGTAGCTTGTGGTGATGCAGTTGCTGAAAAAGAAACAGCCGTAGTTGCGGCTACGCCTACTGCCAAACCAATGGTCAAGGAAACACCAGCACCAGTTCTAGCAGAAGCTAAAGTAATAGAGGCTGAACCTGTAGTAGAAGCAACCAATAAACCTGTGGAAGAAAAAACCACCACCACTAAAGCGCCCGTTAAAAAGGTTGTAGAAAAAGCAGTTGCACCGATTAAAGCTAAGGTAGAAAAAATGGTACCTAAAAAAGAGGTACCAGCAGCAAAAGAAGTGATTAAAGAAGAAGAAGTGATTAAAGAAAAAGTAGTCGCAGTAACAAAAGCAGCAATACCTGCAAAAGAAGCAGTTGTAAAAGAAATGCCAAAAGCGACAACACCTGCGCCAGCACCGAGAAAAGAAAAGATAAGCACACCACAGGCATTCTCTCATGCGGCATGGAATGCTTTAGCACAAAAGCATATTAGCGCAACAGGAAAAGTAAATTATAAAGGATTCAAAGCAGATATTGCGCCTTTTAATGCTTACTTAAAATCATTAGCAGATAACCCTGTTCAAAGCAGTTGGTCAAGAGGCGAAAAAATGGCTTATTGGATTAATGCTTATAATGCTTTTACCATTAAATTGATTGTTGATAATTATCCAGTAAAGAGTATTACAGATTTAGAAGGTGGCAAGCCTTGGGATAAAAAATGGATAAAATTAGGAGGGAAGACTTATTCCTTAAATAATATCGAACATGATATTTTACGTCCAAAGTATAAAGATGCTAGAATCCACTTTGCCGTAAATTGTGCCGCTAAATCTTGCCCACCAGTTTGGAATAAGGCTTGGACTGCGGCTAATTTAAATGGACAATTAGAACGTTCTGCTAAGGCGTTTATTAATAATAGTCAATATAACTCCGTTGGTGGTAGCAATGCGGCTATCTCTAAGATTTTTGAATGGTATGCGGTTGATTTTGGCAATATTACAGATTATTTAAATAAGTACGCTAGTACCAAAGTGGCCGCAGGAACAGCTGTAACCTACAAAGAATATAACTGGGCATTGAATGAGTAAATATTAATTTGAAACTTACGATAATTACAGAGGTAAGGAAGCAATTCCTTGCCTCTTTTTGTTTGGGGTAGTTTGTTATTAGACACTTAGAAGTCTGCCCATAAAAATTTTGGAAGGTCTTCAAAATCTCTAAGCATTTTTTGAAAAAATATTAGTTGATAAAAATTATATGTTTTAGCAATTCTGACCGCTCGCCTACTGCCTACTATTCTTAAATTCTACAGGACTCATTTTCTCTACCTGTTCAAAAGCTCGCTTAAAAGCCCATCTGTTGCCAAAACCTACCTCTAAACCAATACTTTCCAAACTATATTTTTGATACCGAACATCTAACATCCGCTTTTTAGCTTCTTCAATTCGATGTTTATTAACTAAATTTCTAAAACTACTCGGTAATAATTTAGCTAAATACTTTGTCCTAATTTTTAAATAATAGCCTAATTTTCGCTGATCCAATTCATCGTCCATAAAGATTTTCTCTTCGACAAAAAGTTGGTCAATTTTATCTAATAATAATTGAGGCGTTTTACTCGTTTTTAAGCGGTGTCGACTTGGAAAAAAGGCGTTTCTAAAAGCATAATAACTGACCCAAAGTACCATTAAAGTAAAAGATAAATCGCCGATGTAGGTGAACCCTCTAATATTATACAAATTCAGCCCTAAAAACCGATACGTAAAAAAATCTCCGATAATATAGGCCGCACTAATGCCAAATAATAAAATTAATCCTTTCACCATCCGTTTTAGCCGATTGACTTTATCTACTTCCCAAGCAAAAGCCTTTTTGCGTTTCAACAAAGCTAATTTATACCGAATAAAACGATAAGAAAAATAGAGGTAAGCAGAAAAACCAATGATATAAAAAAGTCCTTCAATCGGTTTATATATGGGAATGTACGTATGTTCCCATAATTGCGCCTTAAAAATAGCATCCCGAAATCCTATGGATAGATAAAAAGTAGCCTGTAAAATGGGGATGATAAAATGCTTAAAATCTTTTTTTTGCAAATGAAAAGGTCGAAACAAACGACTTTTCACAAAAAAGAAAAGCAAAGGCCCAAAAGAAAGCGTATACCAAATAGGAATAAAATAATAATAAGGCTGGTTATTAAAAATGCCAATATTGATTAATAAATTATGGAGTAAAGACAAGGCTAATACGCCTAAAAAAACTGATAATAAAAGGTTCGCCTCTCGCTTGCCGACTAACCTCACAAAATACCAACTAGCCATTGTTCCTCCTAATAAAAATATTAGGAACATAAAGGTACAAACTAATTGAAAAATTGTGATGGAGGTTGGCATGTATCGTAATGAGGTTTAATTTCCGCCAAAAGTAAAGAGAAAAATGATGAACTACACTAATCACTCGCTAAATCCTCTGCTTCTAAATTCTGGATAATATAATCTAAGGCATAATTAATTTGTGCTTTTCGTTGAGGAACATTCATGGCAATACCTCTCGCTATATCCTTTTCTAAACCATTATAATCTGCTAATCGGAGATACACGGTCGTCATGTGTGTCGAATCCTCCTCCAATTTTTCCATTAGTAATTCGTAAGCAGCTTTCGTTTTTCCAGTAACTTGAAGTTTACGCAATTTTCTTTTCAATTCTTTCATTGGGATTTTTACCATGGTACTAGTGCTATCAGTTATCGAAGCCGTTACTTGTTTTAAAGGTCCTCCTTCACTAAGCTTATTCTCTGGAATTGGAGGTAAGGCTTTAGCATCTTTATCTATAAAATAATATTCTCCGCCTTGATGATTGGCATCTCTGACGGGTTCACAAGCGGGTGTTTGACGAGAATTTGTGACAATCCCCTCTCGCATATTAACCCATAATTCGGTCAAACTCAAATATGGTTTAGGATTATGTTTTAATTGGGTCAGTAAACTTTTCGCAAAAGGACTATGATGCCCTGGTAAGCCATCAGGAACAACCTCAATTTGACCAGAAGTCATGACCCATCTAGATGGCATCCCATAATACCTTTTGAACGTTATACTTTTATTTTTTTGTAGTAAAGTTCCCGAAAAACAAGCATCTGCAATGACTAAGGCGTGATGTGCTTTTAAGTCAAACAACAAGTCTCTAATTTCATTATTGTATAAATAGGTATACCGCTCTCCAGAGACGGCATCTACTGGTATCCAATACCCTCTATCATTGATTAATTCTCCATGTCCAGAAAAATAAATAATTAAATTATCTGCTTCCGTTATCGTATTCCTTAGATGATCAAACGTGTCAATGATAGCAGCTAATGTCGCTGCTTCATCGTATAAAGTCAACACATTGATTACCCCATATTTTTCTTTTAGTATTTTTTCAAATGCTTGCGCATCTCTAACTGCATTATTTAAAGACCCAATATCATTGGTATATTGATTGATGCCAATACAAAGCAAGTGCGTTGTTTTTAGCGGCTCTTCTTTTTGCTGATATTCTTTTTTTGTAATCGTTCCTCTATTTTTACTCATTATTTTTTAATATTTGGTTTAATATTAACGCCGCTTTCGACACTTTAATTCCATCTTTCTACACCCAATATACTCATCTTACCATAAATTTAACGGCTTCCTTTAAGCAAAAGAGTAAAAATTATGTTATACCTCTATGAAACTGCTTCTAGCATTCCTTTTTCTGTACTTTAACTTGAATAATATAATGGCGCAACCTACTACTTTAGAAAACTTTGATTTAAAAAGTCAACTATCTTGGCGAATTATCAACGATGGTGTAATGGGCGGTATTTCTAATAGTCAAATGAAAATACTATCCAATGGAAAAGGTCAATTTAGTGGCTCCGTGTCTTTAGAAAACAACGGTGGCTTTGCCTCTACTCGTGGCATTCTAACCCACAAACTAACCAAGTCTTTTACAAAAGTAAAAATTCGAGTGAAAGGGGATGGGAAAAAATATAGTTTTCGTATCCGAACAACTGATAATTTTGCTGGTGTTTCTTATAAAATGGACTTTATGACAAAGGATGCCGAATGGGAAGAAATTATCTTGCCGCTTGCTGACTTCATTCCTACTTGGCGAGGACGTCAATTGCGAAATATTCCGCCTATAGCTTCGTTGAATATTCAACAAATTGGTTTTTTAATTTCTGATAAACAAGCGGGCGCTTTTTCTTTATTGATTGAGGAGATACAGCTTTTAAAATGATGCTTTTAAACCTATCTGCTTCCGTATTGTTAATGCTTTCTACTATTCAATATTAAACAAAATCTTTCGGGGAACTGAAGTTCCCCTATACTATTCGACTATGTCTTCAACCATTTATGATTATGCGATTATCGGTGCAGGTGGTGCAGGCTTGCACTTAGCTTTAGCCATGCTGGCAGATGATTGGTTTACCGATAAGAAAATAGTGCTACTGGATAAAGACGATAAAAAAATGAACGATAAAACTTGGTCGTTTTGGGAAAAAGGCAGTGGTAAATGGGATGCAATTCTTGAAAAAAGTTGGAAAAAAGGAAAATTTAATACTACAGAAAAAAGTATTGATTTAGATTTAACTCCTTATTTATATAAAACGTTACCTGCCATTCATTTTTATGATTTTGCTAGAAGCAAAATTACTAAAGCCAAAAATATAGATTGGGTTCAAGCAGAAATTGTAGATGTCCATGAAGGGGAGTCTATCAAAATTGAGGGTAAACAAAAAAATTATATCGCCAAACAAGTATTTGATAGTCGAGTCGCTAAGAGTTTCTCCAAAGAAAAAGACAACTATTTCACCTTACAACAACATTTCAAAGGTTGGGTGATTGAAACCGAAAAACCAGTTTTTGACACCACGACTTTTGTCATGATGGATTACCAGATAAAATGGCAGAATAGCACCAGTTTTACTTATGTCTTGCCCTTTTCACCAACAAGCGCAATGGTTGAATTCACTTTATTTACCTCAGACCTGATTGAATATGATGCTTATGATAATTTACTCAAAAAATACATTCAAGATATTTTAAAAATTGACCAATACCACATAACCAAAGTAGAGTATGGCATCATTCCCATGAGTGATTATCCTTTTCAAAAAGCCAATAAAAAAGGAATCATGAAAATCGGCACCGCAGGGGCGCACGTTAAACCTTCTTCGGGGTATGCTTTCAAAAACATGGAAAAAGTCGCTCAAAAAATCATTACTAATCTAAAAAATAATCGCTCTCCAGCCCAT
>CALFWI010000168.1 GCA_937928615.1 uncultured Saprospiraceae bacterium
AAGGATTGAACTTGTGCAAAAATTGTCAAAGACCCGAATAATTTATTCAAACAGCACTTGTTTATCCTTTTCGTAATAATGATTCCTTACTACTAGACATTGGATTCTTCATAGAGATAGAAACTATCAATTTTATACAAAGTACTAAAATGAGGTAGTCAGAAAACGAAAAATTAGCTAGTAGATTCGTTTATCCAGGATTTAGAATCAAGATGTCCAGTAGTAAGTTAAATCACCTAACCAAACTTAAACTACCTGGTAGCAATTCTGTTTGTCCATCATTCAATTCCAATTGGACTTTATAGAAGAAGGCCGCAGGATTTGACAGTTTACCCTCAAAGCGACCATTCCATTTAGGCAGTACGCCTTCAGAAACATACACTAAATTGCCCCATCGGTCAATTCAGTTTAGCGGATAAAAAAGTATAAATCATCGATTCAACTATCCAATTATTTTTCCAGCATTACTTAAAGCTGAAACATTAATTCAATCATTCTTAGTAAAATAACCTTCATTAGACACCGCAGCATCACTTACAAATATGCTTGCTGCTTTAAACCAAACTTCCGCATAATTGCCATCCGCATATTGTTTTTGAACATCACCACCATGCGTTTCCGCGCCAGAACACCAATTTCGATTTATTTCGGGAGATTTTCCATTCGTTTGATTGTAAGCACCTAACTTAAAAAAGAGGCCCTCTTCCGCATACGCATTTGCACGTTCTACTCCATCTTGACCAATGGGGACAAATAGTTTTTGCGTTTGCGCTGGAATATCAGCAGTCGTTGTGTATTCCGACACAATTAAGTTTTTAGTAAATGTTTTGGTTTCATGCCCTTCACTCATGAATTGCAGGTGCATTATACCATCCTTAACTTCAATTTCATAACTCAATTCCTCTCCTAGAGCAATACCATCTTTAGGTTCTTCTGGATACGTATTTTCTTCCGCACCAACAACAGAAAAGTCATGGCCCCAAACAGCGGTGGAATAATCCCATCTTCCAGCATTGTCCGCTCCTGCGGTGTTAATTTCATAATGCCAAAAAATCGACCCTTTGGTATGTCCAGGGAATTTCTTGTAAAATATTTTAAGCGGTTCATTCTCATGTCCATCCGCACTATGAATCTGACCAATGACTACAGAGTAGGACGCTGCTACCCGAGCATCCCCCGAAGTGGAGACGTTCATTACTTTAAGCGTAGCGGTCAATTTAGCATCCGTTAAAGGGGACCATTTTTTCGCTTGCGCCAATTCCGTTCTTGTGTTATTTGACGTGCCATGCGTATCTCCAGCATTGGGTGCTTTATAAACAACCCAATCCCTTTGACCATCATTTGCCGTATAAAAGAAATCTTTATGTGCAAAATTAATTGCATGACCAGCATTAGAGCCATCTCCTAAAATCAATTTCCAGTGATTGAAAAATGGCGTAACATCACTTGGGTAAACTATTTTTTGCGCTTCTTTTTTAGTAGGCGCTTTATCAGTGTTGGAACAGCTACCTAGTATTAAGAAAATACCAAGAATTATGCACGTTGATAAGGATGTGATAATCTTTTTATTCATTTTCTTATTGTTTAGTTAATTTCAAAAATAGGGAGATTCCCTTCTGGAAATGGCTTAAAAACGCTACGAACACTCATTCTCTAAATGCACCTCCATAGCTTGCTCTGCTCCTTGACTATTTTGACGAATAATATAATCAATAATTTCGTCGTGTTCTTTAATACCTCTTAAATATTTAACGTCATCCTGCTGCTTCGATTTATTAAACATCATCAACAAATCAGGCATGATTTTCATAAATAAAGATTTCAGTACTTTGTTGTTACTAGCATTCACTACTTGCAAATGAAATAGGATGTTTTCTTCTACTCCAGATTCATAATTGAGGGTACGATCAGCAAACGTCTGTTGTGCCGCTTTTATAGCTTTTAAATCTTCATCTGTTCTCCTTTCCGCCGCCATTTTTACCGCAGCTATCTCTAAAATCCGTCTTACCTGAACAAGGTCTTCGTCAAAATGATTAGCGTCCATAAGTTTCTTTTTTATTAAACTGTAATTCTTTAGACTACCATTTTAGAAATTTCCTTCGGAAAAAAGAATAGTTTTACAAGCTGTTTTATTTAGCTGCTTTTACCCTCTTACAGTTTGAATAACTTGTAAAGCAGCTTTGGTTTTTGTTGTTAATGCCTTAAAGTCTTTATCTTTGATAATTTGCTTAGAAATTAATTTCGACCCCATTCCTACACAAATCGCTCCTGCTCCAAACCATCCTTTTAAATTTTCTTCCGTTGGTGCGACGCCACCTGTTGGCATAATATTCGTCCAAGGTTGTGGCCCTTTAATCGCTTTTATAAACCCTGGTCCATAAACACTACCTGGGAATAACTTAACAATATCGCAGCCTAATTCTTCCGCTTTGCCTATTTCTGTTAGTGTCCCACAACCTGGCATATAAGGCACTTTTCGGCGATTGCAAACTTTGGCAATGTCTTCCCTTAAAGAAGCAGAAACAATAAAATTGGCACCTAATTGCATAAAAAGGCTTGCTGTTCCTGCATCATTAATAGAGCCCACGCCCATAATCATTTCTGGTAATTCTTTTCTGCAAAATTTATTCAATTCTCCGAATACTTCATGCGCAAAGTCTCCTCGATTCGTAAATTCTAGTAGTCTTGCACCACCTTCATAACACGCAGCAATCACCTGTTTTCCTAATTCAACATCAGGATTGTAAAAAAGGGGCATCATTCCTTGTTCCGCCACTTTTTGTAAAACTTCTATTTTTGAAAATTTTGCCATTGTTTTAATTTTTCAGGAATGGAATAATAAATACTACATTCCTTAATTCCATTCTAAAATATTATAAAAATCATATTGCTCCGGTTGCACCAATAGGGAAACCGCTGCTTTGTAGTCCTCCTTAGTGATATAATCTAAATTACGAAAACAAAGCCTTGCTATTTCAGCTTCCATATCCACTAGTCTTGGCTTTACTTTTCCATTTTCGTCTTCGTGGTCTGATAAATATATGGGGGCTATATTTCCTGTTGCATCCGCACTGACCATACAGCCACTTTTTCCTTCCTTGTATAATTTGTGCACGCCAATTCCCAAGAGCGTACAAAGTGTTAAATCAAAGCCGATTGGTCGACAGCAACGTAGTTCGTAACCAACATCGTTTGGTCGAGATTTTACAGGAAAATTGAGTGTTTTTAATTTTTCGTGTAATAAGATATTGAAAAAATTAGCCTTACTTACATTACCCAATTCAGGATGCCCATGGGCATCATAAGTAAATTTAATACCTGATTTTATTAATTCATCCTCGGAAAGCGTATGAAAAACCCCTTCGCTAATAATGATCACCCCATAATAAATGCCCTGTATATGTCTTTTTACAATGGTAGAAACCATGAGTCGGATAATCTTGTCAATAGTTGGAGGCGTTTTGTCAAACATTTCAGGTATAATAATCATGGGGAAATGACAGGCTGTCCCAATACCAAAAGCTAAATGCCCAGCTGTCCTACCCATTGAAGACATGATTAACCAACTTTGAGTAGTACGTGCATCTTCATACATCGTATTGCCTATCTTAACCCCTTCATCTTTAGCAGAATGAAATCCAAAAGTGGGGTTTCGACCAGGAAGTGGCAAGTCATTATCAATTGTTTTGGGAACATGTATATTAGCAATATCCAAGCCTTCCCCTTTCAAATATTTAGTCAGGCGATTGGCAGTAGACGCAGTATCGTCTCCGCCAATGGTCACCAGAAGTTTAACATTGTTTTTTATAAAAAAGTCTGTTTTAAAGTCTGATGGTTTTGGTTTAAATCTACTCATGATTAAAGTAGAACCACCCCGACTAAAAATACGATCAGCATGATGAAAATCAAATTCTTTAATAGGCGAGTCGTCGTCGGCAAACAGTCCTTTATAGCCATAATGGACACCCAATACCTTATAATTCTCTTTTAGAAAAATTTTAGCTACGGTACTAATGACGGTATTGATACCTGGAGCAGGTCCACCAGCACAAATTATGGCTACGGCTTTTTCCATATTATCTTTTTAAAAGAAGGGTGACGAACAAGTCGCCACCCTCACCTAACCAAATAAAACCAAATTATTCTTGGTATATATTGTATGAACTAAAAATATTTTTAAGGTAGCTTAGACGGCTCGTCTGAGCAATGTAGAATACCTTTTATTGTTTTGCTAAAAATCAGTCTTCTAAGCGCCGATATTATCTAGCTACTCG
>CALFWI010000169.1 GCA_937928615.1 uncultured Saprospiraceae bacterium
TTAGCAGGGCAACTTAATGAATTAGAAAGTTTACCCTTACCAGAAGAAAAGACATACAATTGGCAACTCGCCTTAAATGCAGGACAAGCAGAAATACTAAGAAGTATCTACATCCAAACGGCAGATAGTAATAAAGTAAAAATAGATAGCCTTGAAAACCTACTTTTAAATAGTATTGGGGTAAAGATTGATGATGAACAGGTTATTGAGCGGTCAGTAGCTTATGGTAAAAGTATTGCCCAAAGCATTTTTGCATGGTCTAAAACAGATGGAGGACATCGAGGTTACTTAAAGAACTTTGATAAAGAAATGGTGCATCCTGATTTCCCTGGAAGTTGGAAACCACCCTTGTTTGCACAATCTTTTAGCCATCATCCATTGCATCCACATTGGGGAAAAAATCGAACTTTTGTTGCTAAAAATGCAGCCATTCCCAATCCTGAAATTATTCCCTACGATACCGCAAAAACTTCCCCTTATTATCGGGAATTTTTAGCCGTTTACGAAAAAGATTTAAGTTTGACCCAAGCAGAAAAAGAAGCAGCGCTTTGGTGGGGAGATGACCCTGATGATACCTTTACGCCACCTGGACATTCTTATTATATTGCTACTATTGGGATTAAAGCTAGAAAACCTTCCTTAATAAAATGTGCAGAAACTTATGCTCGTACAGGGATGGCGGTAGCTGACGCTTTTATTAAATGTTGGAAATGGAAATATGATTTTTTCTCTGAACGGCCGAATACCTTTATTCCCAAATTTATTGATGTAGAATGGGCATCTTTTTGGCCAGATCCCCCTTTTCCTGCTTTTCCCTCTGGACATGCAATTCAGGCAGCAACTGCTGCTACGATTATGATTGATTTATACGGCAATGAATTTAGTTTTGTGGATAGCGCGCATGTGGGGCGGGAACGAGATGAAGTACGTGAAGTAGATTTTGTTGCCAGACCATTTAATAGTTTTTGGGAAGTGGCAGAAGAAACAGCGGATTCTCGTTTTTATGGCGGTATTCATACGCCGCAGGATAATGTAGTTGGTTTAGCAGAAGGGAAAAAGATAGCGAATCATGTGAATGCATTAAATTGGAAAAAGTAAATTATGGAAATGAATAATTGGAAGGATTTAATAAAAAGGTATAAGATAGTTATTGTTTTTATTGAAATAATAGGGAATGGTTTACTACAATCAATCCTGAAAGGATTAAATATGCATAGCCCCGAATGGAAATTCGGGAAGCGGTTGTCGATACAAATAACGATAATCCTGAAAGGATTAAACAATAATAGCCCCGAATGGAAATTCGGGGAACGAATGATGATTGGAATCCCAACCCTGAAAGGGTTGAAGAAAGAGCGTGATTGCTCAACCCTTTCAGGGTTGGGACGCTGTTTTTCAGTACCTACCCCCGCATTTCATACGGAGTTATTCACGTTTAATCCTTTCAGGATTTTAGACACTAAGGCATTGATAATTAGTTTTTGGAAGGCTAAATTTACTAATTTTCCTGAGGCTATTCCTTCATTGAAAGAGGATAGAAAAATGTTAAATTTTACGCTGATTTTTATCATCTTTACGCTGAGCATTCAAGCCCAAACGAAATTCACCAATACCACCGAAGGAGCAGGCATCGACCACCAATTTGCTGTAAAAGATGGTTTCTTAGGCGGAGGCGTTTGTGTAGTAGATATCAATAATGATGGCTATCAAGATTTATATTTAACAGGGGGAAAAAAAGCAGACCGTCTTTATGTAAACCAAAAAGACGGCACTTTTAAAGATATTTTAGCGAGTGCTGGAATAGCAAAAATTACGAAAGAATTTGTAACCCAAGGTGTAGCGAGTGCGGATGTCAATAGAGATGGCTTTGTGGATTTATTTATTACAACGAATACCACGATGGATTCCACTCAAGTCATTCCAAGAGCCATCAATTTATTTTTTTTAAATAATGGGGATAATACTTTTCGAGATGCGACTACCGAATTTGGTTTAGACCAAATGAATTCCTTTAGTACAGGGGTTAGTTTTGGTGATTTTAATGCAGATGGATATCCTGACGCTTATGTGGGCAATTATTTTCACGATTATACAGGCCCATTGGATGAAATTAATGACCAAACGATGGTCAATGCCAATAATACGGCTAAAGGGTATTTATTATTAAACCAAAAAGGAAAGCGTTTTAAAAATGTTTATGCAGATTACGGGATGCATCATAAAGGTTTTGGATTTGGTGGGGTGTTTACTGATTTTGACAATGATGGCGATCAAGATTTATTTGTACTTCATGATTTTGGGTATAAGGCCAAGCCGAATTATCTATTAGAAAACCAATATCCAAAGAAGATTTTTAAATACGTGGAGAAGGAACTCGACATGGATTTGCGGATTAATGCGATGGCATCCGCAGTAGGAGATTATGATAATAATGGTTGGTTCGATTATTTTGTCACCAACATTCGTTTTAATTACTTTATGGTGAATCAAGGCAAAGGCAAACCTTTTGTGAATAAATCGAAAGCATTAGGGACCCAATTATTTAAAATAGGCTGGGGCGCCAATTTTGCGGATTTTGACCATGATGGCGATTTAGATTTATTCGTTGCTAATGGGGATTTAAATCCAAATTGCACCCCAATGGATAACTTTTATTATGAAAATACCAATAACCATTTTGAGCAAATCGCCTATAAAGTAGGCTTAAATGATTATGGTTTAGGGAGAGGTTCGGTCGTTTTTGATTTGGAAAATGACGGAGATTTGGACTTGTTGGTTGTGAATCAAGAACCTGTTTTAACCTATCCTATTCCATCCAGAACCTTATTATATCGAAATGATTCTATTAGTGGTAATTGGTTAAAGGTTAAATTAAAAGGCATCAATGCAGAATTAAATGGGTTAGGTTCAAGAGTAAAAGTCATTAGTGGGAACAATAGAATGATGCGAGAAATTGACGGTGGTGGCTCTAGTCATTTATCTCAGAATGCTACGATTGCGCATTTTGGCGTAGGAGATGCAACTACTATAGATTCTATTATCATAACTTGGGTTGGTGGGAAAGAACAGATTTTAACCAATCAAGCCATCAATCAATTATTGACTATTGAGGAAATTCCTGATGAAGAAAAGCCTATGTTTTGGTATGTTTTGGGAGGATTATTTTTAATAGGACTGCTATTATTATTTCAAAAGAAAAAGAAATAAATACTTTTACCAATAAATAAAAACACCGCTTAATCCTGTTATTAAGCGGTGTTTT
The DNA here is from genome assembly GCA_937928615.1 of uncultured Saprospiraceae bacterium. Classification (GTDB taxonomy): domain Bacteria; phylum Bacteroidota; class Bacteroidia; order Chitinophagales; family Saprospiraceae; genus JAFMDF01. The sequence continues at coordinate 3,263 of CALFWI010000169.1, forward strand.
TTTATATTTACCCAAGTAGCATTCATTCCATCTTTTAAAATTAATAATACCTGCATAACCATGAAATTCTTTGACCTAAATGTACCGCTAGAAGATTCTCCCAGCGAACCCTTGCCAGTAAAAGTACAACATCAAACGCATGAACAAAGTGCCGAACAAATGGCAGGCTTTTTTGATGCAACGGTAGCTGATCTACCGAATGGTTTAGGCTGGGGAAATGATATGATTTCGCTCATTACGCATGCGGGTACGCATGTAGATGCGCCTTGGCATTATTATCCAACTTGCGAAGGCAAAAAAGCCAGAACGATTGATGAATTACCTTTGGAATGGTTTTATGGAGATGGGGTTGTTTTAGATATGCAACATAAAGAACAAGGTGGATTGATTACGACGGAAGATGTACAAGCAGCCTTAGCCAAAATTAATTACACCCTAAAAGCAGGAGATATTGTATTGGTTCAAACGGATACTGACAAAATGTGGGGTAAGGCGGAATACTTTAATTCAGGGGCTGGCGTAAGTGGCCCTGCAACTCGCTGGCTAATTGACCAAGGTATTAAAGTGATGGGGATTGATACTTGGGGCTGGGACCAACCTTTTTGGGCACAAAAAGAACGCTTTAAAGCTACAGGTGATAAATCTGTTATTTGGGAAGCGCATCGAGTAGGGCGAGATAAGGAATATTGCCAAATTGAAAAATTAGCCAACTTAGATTTATTGCCAAGACCTTTTGGTTTTAAAATTAGTTGTTTTCCTGTCAAAGTAAAAGGGGGAAGTGCTGGTTGGACTAGGGTAGTGGCGATGTTTGAGGATTTGTAAGTAAAAATAAGAAAAAAACGAATATTAATTCCAGTTTTATTGTTAGTAGGAATCTGGCTTTTAGTTGGTTTTTTAGTCAAGAAATGAAATAGATTCTGTTTTCTGTAAAAGGCATTAAAAATTATAATATTACATTCTCTTTTAATAAAAACATCGCTTAATATGCCATTTATTAAGCGGTGTTTTTTATTTTGAGCTAAAATACGACATCATGAAAAATACCTTTTTAGTTTTCTTACTGTGTCTGCCTTTATTAACAACAGCCCAAGACCACCAATTAAAGCTTTGGGAAGACGGAAATATTCCAAATTTTCAAAAAACGGATGAGGCCGAAGCACATGACCCCAATAGAGATATTCTTTGGATTACTAAAGTCCAAACGCCTTTAATGGATGTCTATTTACCAACGCCAAGAAATGCGACTGGTCAGGCAGTTATTATTTGCCCTGGTGGTGGTTATGCTGGCTTGGCTTATGATTGGGAAGGAACTGATGTCGCACGTTGGTTGAATGCTAAGGGAATTGCAGGCATTGTTTTAAAGTATCGTTTACCAAAATCTAAAAGTCAGATAACACCTCATAAATCGCCTTTATTGGATGCAAAACGGGCAATACGATTGGTTCGCCACCACGCTCAAGATTGGCACATTGACCGAGACCAAATTGGGATTATGGGCTTTTCTGCTGGGGGACATTTGGCTTCTACTTTAGGAACGCATTTTGATTATGGGCTTAAAAATGCAACTGACTCTGTTGACCAAATTTCTAGCCGACCTAATTTTATGGTGTTGGTTTATCCTGTGATTAGTACTACTGCTGATTTTATGCATGAAGGCTCTAAAATAAATTTAGTGGGTAAGGATGCGAAGGATGATTTGGTTCAACATTATTCTAATGAATTGCAAGTTGGCTTCGATGCACCTCCTACTTTTTTGATTCATGCAGGAGATGATAAAGCCGTTCCAATAGAAAATAGTATCGTTTTTTATCAGGCACTAAAAGCTAAAGGGGTAGAGAGCGAATTACATATTTACCCTGAAGGTGGACATGGTTTTGGTTTAGCCATTGGAATGGGCTATTTACAGACTTGGACGGACCGATTAGCAGATTGGATGGGTAGATTAAACAAAAATGACCCAATAAAAGAAGATTGGCAACCGATGTTTAACGGTAAAGATTTTACAGGCTGGGACATTCATATTGCAGGACATGAAATTGATGAGAATTACAAAAATACTTTTGTCATGGAAGCCGATATGGTGCGGATTAAATACGATGAATATGAAAACTTCGAGGATAAATTTGGGCATATGTATTACGAACAACCTATGGAATACTATAAAATGCGTTTTGATTACCGATTTACAGGCAATCAAACACCTGGAGGAGCAACGTGGAATGTTCGGAATAGTGGCGTTATGTTTCATTCTCAATCTCCTGCTAGTTTAGGGAAAGACCAACATTTTCCTGTTTCCGTTGAATTACAATTATTAGGCGGTTTGAGTGATGGCAAAGTTAGAACAACGGCCAATATTTGTACCCCAGGCACTTATTTTGAAATTGATGGCAAACCGATTAAAGACCATTGTTATAGTTCTACCTCTAAAACTTATGATGGCGACCAATGGGTGAATGTAGAAGCAATTATTTTAGGAGACTCTACTTGGATTCATATTGTAGAAGGAGATACGGTTTTGATTTACGAACATCCAAGATTGGATGCGAATTATATTGCTAAAGGCAGCCAAATGACTTGGGAATCGGCGCATGTGGATAACTCAACTGATTTTATTGGACGAGCAGATGAATTAATTAAAGGTGGATATATTGCTTTGCAAGCGGAAAGTCACCCGATTGATTTTAAAAATGTGGAGATTTTGAACTTGAAGGGTTGTATGGATAAAAAGGCTAAGAATTATAAGGTTTATTTTGTGAAAGCGGATAATAGTTTGTGTAAGTATTAGACCCAAACAGCAAATATACTTTTGCCCTTATGGCTAATCGTTTTTTGAATCCACTCCTTATTTTTACGTTTATCAAAAATAATTAAGAATCCTTTTTTTTGAGTATGAATGGTTAAATAATCGGCTAATTGGTCGAGTCCTTTTTCGTGCGCTTTCGCACCATACCATTGTTTTAATTCAATGATGTATTGATGTTGAAAATAAGTCACAATAACATCTAACCGTTTTTCTAAGGAGGTTTGTACTTCTCGAAAAGCAAAACCATGCCCGTTTAAAATAGGAGAAAGGAAGGCTAAAAAAAGGATACGACCGTGGTGTTCTAAGAAGTCGATACTTTTTAGACTATATTGTTCTTTCATAAATTGTTGGAACTTGAGCAAGACTGCTTCCATCTCCAACTGATTGTTATCTAGTAAAAAGTGACCACCGTAATCGGGAGTTGCCTTTAGACTAACTACAGCCTTAGCCGTTAGGTAATTGTATAACCGCTGTTCATAAATTCGATTATGAATTTTTACCCGACCATTCAACTTAAAAATACCATACATTCTACCTAAATGAATAATCGGTTCATCAGGATTAAAAGGAACATTTTCCCCGTTAATAATAATTCTATGAACGAGTTGATATAAATCTTGATTATTTTCTAAATTTTTAATCAGACTATCAAAATTTGTATTATTTTCTCTTAGTAATAGACGAATGGCTTCGGCTAAGTCTGCTGGTGTCCAAGTGCGTTCCGCTTTTTTAGGAACTAATTTTTCTGCAATAGTTTTGCATAATTTACTCACCAAAAAAGGATAACCTGAAGTATGATGATATAATTGCTCGGACATTTCCTCAATGTCTATTTTTACTTTTTCTGCTTCTGCATATTCCTGTAACATTGGGGCAATCTCAGTAGGATTAAAACTCATCCTTACTTCAAAATCTGAGGCAATATTCCAAGGACTAAGATATTTGCTATCTGAATAAGGCCTAATTTTATATTTTAAGGTTTTAATATCATGTACACCTGCTAGAACGATACTATGAAAAGTGGCATTTTGTCGAGCATAGCGATTTAGATATTTAGTACGTAGCATTCCTAAGAAATTGATAAAAGGTTCATAGTTAGTACTAGCATCTACCTCATCAATGATAAGGATTATTCTTTTGTTTGTTTTATGGACAAATTTTGTGATAAATGAAGAGAAGTCTTGTAAATCTTTCACTTCTTTTTTGGCTGCTTGGGTAAAAGCAGTTAATTGAGGTACTTCAAATTCTAGAAAATGAACTAGTTGACGAATCAACATTTGAGTAAAAGCTTTATCTGAAACATATGCACTATCGTCTATGCCTTGAAAATTCATTTTAATTGGAATATAATCACTAGACTTGTTCAATACCTTTTCGAGAAAATAGAGCGTAGTCGTCTTACCATACTGACGAGGTCGATTAATGACAAAATATTCCCCAGACTCCACCATTTCCATGACTTCTCGCATCTTTTGCTCCACATCCATCATGTAATGTTTGCTAGGATAGCAAAGTCCCGTGATATTAAATTTTTTTTTCATGAAGTATGTTTTGAGCAAAGTTAAGCGTTTTTTGATATTTATGCTTTTAGAATAATTATCTTTGAGACAAATAGTAATTATGAACTTACAAGCCTACCTTAAAAGAATCAACTTCACTCAACCCCTAAAAGCGGAGAAAATAACCCTTTTTCAACTGCACCAAACCCACCTCTATAACGTCCCTTTTGAAGACCTAAATATTCATTACAATATTCCCATTACCCTAGAAGAAAAGAATTTATACCAAAAGATAGTGGAAGGTAATAGAGGTGGCTTCTGCTACGAACTCAATGGATTGTTTAATGAATTATTAAAAGTAATTGGTTTTCAAACAACCATTATATCAGCCAAAGTAATTAATAAAGAGGGAAAAATAGGCCCACCTTTTGATCATGCAGCCATTATAGTCAACCTAGAAAAGAAGTGGTTAGTAGATGTTGGATATGGTGGAGATTCTTTTGTATTGCCAAAAGAACTGACATTAGATATAATACAAAAAGATGTACACGATTATTATAAATTTACGAAGCATACTGAAAACGAATGGTTATTAATGCATTCTGCAGATGGTGAAAACTTTAAAGGGCAGTATGTGCTAGATTTTGAGGAACAAGCACTAGAAAATTTTAAACCAGAATGTGACCGCAAACAAACGCAACCCGATTCTCATTTTATGGTGAATTTGATTTGTACGATAGCTACACCATTAGGAAGAGTCTCGATGATTAATGATAAACTAGTTATTAGAGAAAATGGACAGAAAAAATCTAGGCTTATTGTCGATGAAGCGGATAGATTAACTATTTTAGCCAAGCAGTTTGATATTCCAACAGCTGATTTGATATCTAAAATAAAATAAATATAATTTTTTCATAAATTATTTTATTTTTTAATTTAAATAAAATCATAAAGTGATTAAAAATTATAATATGTAATAATTTAATTTTCATCTCAATACAAAATTAATGCAATTATAATATTATAAATTTATTACATTTGATAAATTAGGTCTTATTTTTTGACACCAAAGATTCGGAAATTTACTCAAAATTGGAACGGCTTTTGGATAAGTGTAAGTATATTAAGTTATACCGATTATTATTATTATAGTATTTTAAGTATTAAGTATATTGCCTTTTTCCTAAAAAAATTGATTTGTGAAAATTATCTGTGTGCTAGTGTTTTAAGTGGATTATTGCACCCACTTTCTAAGCCCACAATTCTATTTTACACGATTGTTTTCCTTCCTTATTAAGTCTTGCAAAGTTCGTGAACTGATGTTGGTTCACTTGATAACACTTTGGCGGGGAGCTTATGTATTGCACCATTTCCCATTTTGCCTTATTTGATTGTAGTAGTCTGTATGATAATTGACCAGATTAATACCGATAATTATCAGTAGTGCTACAATCAAATAAAATGCTGTTTATCAGTCTATTATAGTAATAGCGAAGGAATTCGTTGTTACATGAAGCGTACTACAAAACAAATTTTTCTATTTAAACCGATTTAAGTAATGATGACTCTATCACTTATTGGGGCAAAGCTTTCGCTATGCTTACCAAAACTAAAAAACTATGGGCTTTTTTTTAGTTTATGTATGATTTTTGTGCATATAACTGCCCTTAGCGCTACCGAGTTTTCTATCAACAATCATGCTACTGAATTTGGTGAGCTGACGATTGAGGAAATGCACACTACTGCTATGATGCCTCAAATTATCCGTATTCCAACTACGAATATAGTAGATACTGTAATGATTACAGATTGTGGAGAACAGGTTAGTTTTGAAAGTGACAGTACATCCAATCTGCAATATATAGAAGGGAACCCAAGAAATAGTGTAGTCGTCATTTGTCCTTCGGATAGCAGTCGCTATTTAAGGGCTTCTTTTGCTCACTTTGATGTGGCCATAGGAGATACCTTATCTGCCTTTGATGGAAAAGACACCACTAGTACTTTCATCGCTTCAGGTACAGGCTTTGGTACCTTCCAAATGAATGGTGGTTGGGTTGGGTCTAATTGTGATAAGCTTATTAATTCAAGTGGTTGTTTGACTTTCCAATTTAAGACAAATAATGATGGGGCAAAAGGTGCTGGATGGGAAGCTTGGATTACTTGTGAATCTAGAGATATTTCAATGATTGCTCCAGATAATCAATTTTTTAGCTTAGACTGTGACGAATATAAAACAGCCGTAACAATTACTGCTGCGAAAACTATTTCTAGTTGTGGATTGTCTAATGATAGTTTATTAGTAGAAATTTTTAATGCTAAAGGTACGCTTTGTAAAGATACTTGTATTCGAACAGATAGCTCTTTTGTCATTAATACGTTAGCAATAGGCAGCTATACGATTCAACATTCCTTAAAGGCTAGTCCTACTACTAGTATTAGAAGTTATGTCGTTATTTCGCCGCCAGCCCTTAGCTGTAATGATGAAGTGGAGGCAGTCTTAGGTTCTGCTTGCTTGGCGGATATTCGACCAGATTATATGCTAGAAGCACCTTGCGATACTTCTGCTACTTTATATTATGATATTGTGTTAAGAACAGAGGGAGGGACGATTATTAAAACAGGAACAAGCCGAAATGGACAATATCCTGTAGTTACTAAAGATGATGTAGAATTGTGTGGAAGTACAAAATATGTAGTAGAAATTACTAGAGTTTACGATTATAAAGGCGGTTGTTGTGTGGATGATTTAATTAAAGATGTTTGTTGGGGCTATATCAATTTTGTAGATGGAACAAGACCTGAATTTATGACCCATAGCGTGGATACATTGATGGCTTGTGGCCCGATTAATTTTGAAACGCTAGGCGATAGATTAACGAGACCAACGATTGTAGATAACTGTGATTCTATTACCTTGAAAGCTATTGATAATGAATTGATTAGTGGTGATGAATGTGCGGAAATGCGTACTTATTTAGTGACTTGGGAGGCAGCTGACCAATGTGGTAATAAAGCGACGCAAGTGGATACCTTAAAAGTTTTACGACCTACTTTAGAACATGTTATTAAATTACCAGATGTCATTTTAAGTTGTGGAGAAGATAACCCCGCAACAATGGAGGATTACGATAGATTAGGAATTATCAAAATCCCTATGCCAGGAGATACTTTGACGCTAAGTACAGAAGAATATGTATGTAATTATATTTTAGTTAGGAGTGATGAAGAAGTACCTCATCCAGGTGGAAAAAAGATTGCTCGATACTGGGCGGTGGTAGATGGTTGTGGCGCAATTCCTTTTCCAATTATGGTTGATACCCAATTGATTGAATTCATTGATACTTTAGCACCGTCTATTGATTGTTCACCTTATGGCTCTTTAGCGACTGCTCAGCCTTTTACTTTACCTCCATTTGAATGTACGGGTAGAGTCAGTTTGACAAAACCATCGGTTTCAGACATCTGTGCAGAACCTACGGTTGCTATGTATACGGTTGAACAATTGCGAAATGGAACGTGGGTAAAGATTGCGAATAATTTACAAGAAGCAGGTGACCTTGAATGCGACACCTTTAGAGTAGGCTGGGAAGCAATGGATATTACGCTAGAAGAAAGTGCGCTGAGAGATTCTTGTTTACAATATTTTAGATTAGAAGATAGGACACCACCTAGAGCGATTTGTGGAGATGAGATTCAGATTTCTTACGATACAGATGGTACTCGGTTATTTGCTACGGAGATTGACCATCATTCTGAAGATGCTTGTGGTTTAGTAAAAATAGAAATAAGAAAAGAAGGTGGTCCATGGGGCGAATATATTGATTTTGAATGTACGGATGTGCATCAAACTTTCTTTACAGAACTTAGATTTACAGATAAGGGAGGGAATACGAATATCTGTGGTTTTGATGTGGTTTTATTTGATGTTATTCCTCCTTTTTGTGAAGACTTGACCGATTTTACAGGAGTTTGTAATGAGTTTCATAGTGAACAGTTTGGCCCTTCAACGGATACCAATGAAGATTATACTTTTAGCGATGAAGAGTGGGCTGATTTAACAGATGATTTATTAACAGAATATAACAATCAATTTGGAAATCCTGTTTGCGAAGACAATTTGGCTTGTGTTCCTTTTACGACTCAACAGCAATATCAATTGATTTATGCGCAATGTGGTGTGGTAGAAGGTAGAAGAAGATACCGAGTTACAGATTGGAATGGCCTAGGCATTTCTTCTGAATGGAAATATCAAAATATCAATATTAGTTATACGCCAGGTTGGTCTTTTACTTTACCAGTAGATTTCTTTGGTGAGTGTGGAGATGACGTACCTGATGCGGATATTACTATTGAAAATGGTGCTTGTGATTTATTAGGTTGGGAACATGAAGACCAAATTTTTGATTTAGTACCTGATGCTTGTTATAAAGTGATTAGAACTTATCATATCATTAATTGGTGTAATTATGTGCAAGGTCAAGCACCTATTGAACTAGATAGAACGGAGAATGCCTTAGGTTTGGTAGATGATATAAGAACAATTTCTTACGAAGATGTCTCTAATTATGGTTATTATACTTATGTTCAAGTCTTAAAAGTGACGGATAATATAGCTCCTACTTTAGCTATTAATGACGTGCAAACTTGTATCTATGGTGTTGGAGATGCTGACCCTGCTGGTGTGGAAGATATCACACCTGGAGCAGCGCCTTATGAATGTGATACGGTTAGAACTTTCTCCGTAGAAGCTAGTGACTGTGAGAAGAATGATTTCCAAAATTTCTCTTTTTCTTATGAAATTTATGAGGATAGCATCTTAGTTGGTAATGGGGAAGGCAATAAATTTTACTGGGTCGTTCGACCAAAGGTTGCTTACACCATTAGATTTACGGTTTATGATAATTGTGGCAACGAAGGTATCTTAACTAAAAACTACGAATTCTGGGATTGTACTAGACCAAGTGTCGTTTGTATTCCAGAGGTAAATGTGGAAATAAGGGGAGATTCTACCGCAAGAGTTGATGCCATTCAATTTGATAAAGATAGCTGGGATAATTGTACTTCACAGTCTAGATTAAAGTATAAAATTTGGCATGAAAGCCTTTCTTTATTGCCGCCAAATGATAAATCAAGTGTGGCTAGTTTACCAAGTACTATTTACTTGGATTGTGATTACAGAGGGCCGCAACAAATTTATTATTACGTTCTGGATGAAGAAGATAATTATGATTTCTGTATAGCTACGGTAATTGTCAATAATAGCAATGGGATATGTATTGGTGATCCTCTATCTATACAAGCAGTTGTTGCGGGTAATATCCAAACAACAACAGGCACGATGGTAGAAGCTGTTAATATTATGGTGGATGGAATTGGAGATATGCCAAATACTACGACGACTACAGGAGGTGATTTCTCTTTGAACTTAAATAAAGGAGCGACCTATAATGTCATTCCTGTTAAAGCAGATGCACCATTAAATGGTGTAACAACTTTTGATTTGATTGTAATTAGTAAGCATATTTTAGGGATACAAAAATTTGCTACTCCTTATCAATATATTGCTGCCGATGTTAATAAGTCGGGCACAGTAACAGCTTTCGATTTAGTACAATTAAGACAATTAATTTTAAATATTACACCTGATTTTCCAACGAATAATAGCTGGCGGTTTGTAGATGCTACATATGCTTTTACAACAGATACGCCTTTACAAGAAAATTTTAAAGAAGCTATTGAAATTAACGACCATCAAATAGATAGGATGAATGCTGATTTTGTAGCGATTAAAATTGGAGATTTGAATGGTACGGCAACGTCTAATAGTTTACAGCAAAGCGAAGCAAGAACAAACCCTAACAAATTGACTTTTAAATGGGCAGATAAAGTCCTTAAAGCAGGAGAGACTGTTACCGTAGATTTTACCCTAGCAGATTTACAAACAATAGAAGGCTATCAGTTCGCATTAGATTTTACAGGATTAGAATTGACAAACATTCAGGAAGGATTGGTTAAATACCATCATTTCGGACAACACTTACTTAACAGAAATATTTTATTAAGTAGTTGGGACCAGTTGAGCGGTTCCACCGAATCTACAACCATACACACACATTTATTCTCGCTCGAATTTAAAGCCCACACAGCTGGAAATTTAAGCGAATTCTTACAATTACAACCAACAATTACACCTACAGAAGCTTACCACGTAACAGGAGAAATTCTAGACATTACTTTAGATTTTGAACCGATTACAACTAGATTTACACTTGAACAAAATCGCCCGAACCCTTTTAAAGAACAGACGACGATTGGCTTTCAATTACCACATGCAGGAAGCGTGAATTTAACGATTTTAGATGTACAAGGACGAGTTTTATTACAAGAAGCAAAAGATTTTTCAGCAGGCAACCAACAATGGTTAATTGAAGGTCAATCCTTGACCTCTAAAGGTATCTTGTATTATCAATTAGCTACTGATAATGAGCTACTTACTAAAAAAATGATGTTGTTAGAATAAGCGCAGTTGTCGATTGCCGGTTATCAGTTGTCTGTTTGAGTGACAACTGATAACCGATAATTGATAACCGAATTACTAGAAATTACCGAGCATTAAATCCCATGTTGTAATCAAAATACAACATCTGAAATTTTACAATTTATAATAGCATTTTAATTGAATAATTTTACGAGAACCGTGTACCGTGTACCGTCAATCGTTCCCTATTCAACACTATTAAATAAAAATTTACCACACATGAAAAAATGGTACCCATCCCTAGCCTTAAGAGCGCTACTTTTTGTATTTTGCTCTATGTCTATCCATGGTACTTTGAGTTTCGCTAATAGTGCGGTTAAATTGACGGAAACAACTTCAATTTTACACACTAATATAGCTGAAAATTCAACGGAGCGTAGTACTAATTATGCATTGATGATGACTGATACACAAGTTATCAATATGCCACTAAATACTGCTCGCAGAGATACTATCCGAAATTGTGATGCAATTAATGCATTTCAAAATAGATATGAGCACTTGTATCCAGATACTGTTGCTCATCGAGATACTTTAACGATTTGTCCGCCTAATGAGACGAAACGTATTTTTATTACTTTTACTAATTTTGAAGTCGCACCTGGCGATACGCTATATGTTTATGACGCAGATAGTGTACAAGCTAACCGAAGAGTGGCTGCTTATTCTGGCGCTGGTGTTAGTGCTACAGGTGGCTGGGTTCAATCGGAATGTAACCCAACTGGTTGTTTGACTTTTGAGTTTGTCACCAATGGAGACAATGCCAAAGGACTTGGCTGGGAATCTTGGGTATCTTGCGAAGATTTAGAAGCGACAAATATCGTTTGTCCTGCTATTTCTAGTGCTGCTTTAGCTTGTGGAGAAGCTTATGCCATTGTGCCGATTCAAGCTCCTGATTCTCTTAATATTTGTGGCGACCCGATAGATACTTTCTGTTTGACCATTTATAATGCGCACGGAATGGCTTGCTTAGATACCTGCGTGAAATTTGATGCCATTGTTCGAGATACTTTTGGTGTTGGTTTATTTAAAGCAGTTTGGAGAGCTAAAAATTTCCCTACACATCAAGTAGAGAAAAGATTTACGGTTTCTGCACCTACTTTGGTTTGTAATGATGAAGTATTTATTCCGTTAGGGTCAGCTTGTGCGCTCTATTTGACGCCTGATATGTTATTGGAAAGCCCCTGTGATACCATTACAGATACTTTATACTATCGGATTGATATCGAAATAGGTAATGGGAAATTAAAGAAAACGATTACAGGTGGTGGTGGCCCAGGGCTACCTTATCCAACTATTTATAGAGATACCTTATTGAAATATGGTGTTGCTGATTTATGTGGAGGCAATCTTACTGCTCGTGTTTCTAGAGTTTTCTATGAACATATGTTAGAGGATATGACAATTTGTGCCAATGGTATGTCAGAAACTGCTTGTGAAACTATCGTTAATTTTGATGACCAATCCCCTCCATTTTTTGTGAATTTTCAAAATTTGGATACGGTTGTAGCGTGTGACACGCTAGGATTGATGGGGTCCTTAAAAGCTCCTGAAGTAGTTGCTAATTGCGATACCGCCATTGTTTCTTTAGATGGTATACAATTGGTCGATAATGTGAATGCTTGTAATACTGGAAAAGTAGCTATTAGATGGAAAGCAGTTGATTTATGTGGTAATACGAGTTATTTGAGTGATACTATTTTTATCATCAGACCTACGCAGTTTTACCATCCAGGACGTACCATTTTAAATTGTAATGAAGGATTTTCCTATGAAGATGCGGAAAAACCAGGCTTGCTTACAGGTACTATAGAAAATGGGGTATTTACAGCTAGAGATACGGTACATCTTAGTACAGAAGATTATATCTGCGGCTATATTTTAGTGAAAAAAGATGAACAATTTCCATCTGATTGTGGCGAAAAATGGACGAGAAGTTGGAAAGTATTGGATTGGTGTAATCCTGCTATTGGTCCAGTTAAAATAGCGACACAAGCAGTAAGCATTACAGATACTATTGCACCTGTTTTTGTTGACTGCCCAGATTCTAGTGCTCTTGGTGGTGCAAATAACCCGATGCTAATTGATTTGGGGCATTTTGAATGTGAAATCAATATGACTCCTGAAAAAATAGTCGCACCTACAGCTACAGATAATTGTGATCCAAACCCTACCGTAAGTATGTTTTGCGTAGAGCAACTACATGAGGGAATTTGGAAGAAATTAGGAACTAATTTATCTAATTCAGGGGCATTATTCTGTGATACCTTTAGAATTGGCTGGGTAGCGGATGATGCTTGTCATGAACAATTGAAACAAGATACTTGCTTTAAATATCTTATCATTAGAGATGTGACTAAACCATCTGCTGTTTGTGTGGATGAGTTGAATTTCTCTGTCGGTAGCGATTGGTCAAGAGTCGTTAACATTGATGAAATAGATGGTGGTAGTTGGGATGCTTGCGGTATTGCTAAGCGAGAAATTAGCTTTGATGGTGTCAATTGGGATACACTGGCTACTTTAGCTTGTGATGCTATTCATGACAACCCTAAGATTTATTTGAGAATAACGGATACTAAGGGAAATCAGAATACTTGCTCGACAAAATTGAATATTAAAGATGATATTTACCCTTCTTGTGGTAAATTACCAGATGTTGATTTATTCTGTGATGAATTTAAAACAGGTGACTTAGGAGGTGCTACTGATACGAATAAAAATGGATTATTTGATGAGGACGAATATTTACCTTTAACTGGAGGTATGTTGGCCGAATTCAATGCAACTTATGGCGACCCATTGGATATTTGTGAAGATAATATTCGATGTCATCCAATGACGATTGAACAAGAATATCAATTAATAGACTGGCCTTGTGGGCAAACACAAATTCAACGAAGATACCGAGCAATTGATTGGGGCCCTAATAAATCTCCATGGGAAACGCAATTAATTGCTTTACAATACCGTCCGAATTGGACAATTACTTTGCCTGCTGATTGGTCAGGTGATTGTGGGGAAGATTTTCCTGCTGCTGCGATTGATATTCAATCTGGTTCTTGCGACCAAATTGGCTGGGAACACGAAGATAAAGTATTCATCATTGAAGATGAAGCTTGTTACAAAGTAGAACGAACTTACCACATCATCAACTGGTGTCTATACAAAGCTGGAGATGATCCACACCTTTTAAATAGAGTTGAAGATGATCATGGCTTTGTAGATACGACTAGAACAATCAATTATACACAGTTTCCAACGAATAGCTATCTGACTTATATTCAGGTACTTAAAGTACATAGTTTTGGTGGGCCAGATATTACGATTAATGAAGTAGATACTTGTTTAACAGGAGAAGGTATAGCTGGGGAGACTGCTACTACCGAAGATGGTATGTACGATTGTGATGAGATGAAAAGCTTCTCTGCGGAAGCGACCTCCTGTGTTGATTTTGCTGCCTTAGATTTTTGGTGGGCAATCTACATAGATGAAATAAAGGTTGATTCAGGCAAAGGAAGTAAATTTAATTACCCTGTAAATCCAGGATTGACTTACAAAGTACAGTTTTCTGCTAGTGATCCTTGTGGAAATGGTACTACCGTGCATAAAGATTATACATTTACAGACTGCAAAAAACCGACTGCTTATTGTGAAGCAGGTATTCGGGTAGAAATGGGCCAAGAAGGAAAGATTACTGTTTGGTCATCAGATGTTAATTTAGGTAGTTTTGATAATTGTACGCCTAAAGATTTATTACGCTATGCTTTATGGCATAATAGTATAGGCGCACCACCTGCTACTTTGAACGAAGTATTATCCTTATCTGGAAATATTGATTTTGATTGTGATAATTACGGAGCGCAAATAATTAGAATGTATGTGATTGATAAAGATGGCAATTATGCCTTCTGTACCTCTACCATTGACGTTCAAGATAATATGGGCGTTTGCCAACCACTAATTGACCCAGCGTCTTTTGTAAGTGGTAGCATTCAGACTACTGACAGTAAAATGATGGATAACGTTACCGTAACAGCGACTACTAGCGATGGAAAGAGTATTGCAACCGTCACCGAAGACGGACTTTTCCAAATATCGCTTCCTAAAAACGATGCTTACACTTTAAAGCCTGAATTGGATACTAATCCACTAAATGGCGTTACGACCTTTGACCTTGTCTTAATCTCTAAACATATACTAGGCTTACAATCATTTAATTCCCCGTACCAATATGTTGCCGCAGATGTGAACCAATCTGGCACTATCTCTGCTTATGACATGGTACAGTTAAGACAATTAATCTTAAATATCAATCAAGAGTTCCCCAATAACACCAGTTGGAAGTTTGTAGATGCTACTTATGCATTCACAACGGACAGCCCAGCCGAAGAATCTTACCGAGAGACAGTTGAACTGTTAGATATGGAAGCAGAGATGCAGGTAGATTTTATGGCAGTAAAAATAGGTGACGTGAATCAAAGCGCTAGTTTTGACGAAGCGACGTCAGCAGCATCTAGAAGTTTTACAGCTATTCAGGTAGCTGACCAAACACTAGAAGCGGGTCAAACCTATACGGTTGACTTTGTTTTACCTGCGGCTACAACATTGGAAGGATACCAATTTACGATTGATTTTCAAGATTTAGCATTAATTGACATGGTAGAAGCGACTGCCATGAAACATAATTTCGGATTTAATTTAACAGAAAGAGGTTTGCTAACAACTAGTTGGAATACTTCTGGTGCGGTAGTTACTGAGAACGAAACTAATTTATTCAGCTTAATCTTCAAATCCAGTTCAGCTGGGCGATTGAGTGAAAAATTAAGGATTACTTCTAGTATTACTACTGCGGAAGCGTATGACCTAGAGGGTAACATTACCAATGTTAAACTCGATTTCATCAATTCTAAGCCAGCAAGTCTTCAACTCTATCAGAACCGCCCAAATCCATTTAGAGAAAATACCTCTATTGGATTTTACTTACCAGAAGCTGGTAAGGCAGACCTTCGCATTTTGAATGTGCAAGGGAAAGTGTTAAAGGAAATCAATGGCATCTACGAAAGTGGACACCAAGAAATCCAACTTAATGCTGCTGACTTAACGGACAAAGGGGTACTTTATTACCATCTAGTAATGGATAAAAAGCAGGTGATAAAGCGGATGATTGTGATTGAGTAAAGATACTCGTTGTTGAATGCAACTGTTCGCCATGATGGCTTGCATTTGCAGCTTTACAGCAAAACTTTTAATATTATTTCATTCAATTTTACGGTCAGCAAGCGTTAGTTTGCTGACCGGTTTTTTGGGACAGCAAAGATTTTCTGTCTTCACCTATAATTTACTACTAGATTAGATTATTTCATTAATGTCCGAATATCTCAAATTTACTACTGACTAGTTCATTATCATGACCATACTAGACGACTAAGTGCCCGTTGGGAAACTCCATAAGTTCCACCTTTGCGTTGTTCTTTTCTAATACTGTATCAAACTCCATTTATGGGTAATGCTTTTATTGCTGGTTTGCAATTGAATAAAGTAAATACCTTCTGTAAACTCCTCCCCCGAAATTTCTACTTGATACATCCCTGTATCCAATTGTAGGCCACTATACCAAGATTGAAGTACTTTATCTGTCATATCAAAAAATCTTAACGGTACCGATTCCGTTTCTGGTAATACAAATTCAATCGTTGAACTTAATCTAGTGTTCAACCAAGTTTAAAATGACGGGTAAGTTAGCTTAAACGCTTGGAGGTAGGCTCTTGAAAATGTCCGTGTTTTCTTTAATTTTTTATACTGCATTTTTGGTACTTTTTTATACTTCAATTTTAAACTAAAAAAGTAATTCAAAAAATAGTCGTATCTTATTATAAAGAAAGTATGATTACTGTCAGTTTAAATTATTGATAATCAGTAATTTAAACTAATTTTAAAGTTTTGTCGAAAACTTTATTTACTTGAAATAATTGAATTAATCTTTAATTCAAAATAAAACCCACTTTGGTCAAAAATGCGGGGTTTTTTATTTCATATTTTCAACAGCCTAGCTTGGAGGTTTTAGAGACGCTCCAAGGTTTTGCCGCTTGACCTTGGAGCGTCTTCAAGACCTCCAAGTGTCTTTTACAAAATATGCTACCCGTCAAATCATGTTTGGTCGAACACTAGTTGGATTTGGGTAAATAATGGAGGGTTTTAAGGTTGGAGGCACTAAATGCGCCCCCAACCAACAGATTAAGCAGTAACTAAATTCAGTAAATTGAATAATGGGGTTATACGATTACCGAATGAGCATCATCTTCTGCGTTTTTACACCTGCCGTTGTTTGAATCACTACAAAATAGATACCGCCTTCCAAATTGTCAGACTGTAATTTTATTTGATGTAGACCAGCGTCATGGAATGCTCTACTGACTAACTCTTTTACCCTTCTGCCTTGCATATTGAATACCGCCATACTCACTGGGCCAGCTTTTGGCAACTGGTATTTTATGGTCGTACTGTATTGGAAAGGATTGGGAGCTATGGTCAAGTTGAGGGCTTCCATAACGGGTTGTACTATAGGTGTTGTTATAACTTTGTTGGTTACTGCATAATCAGGCTCATTTGGAGAGAGGGATTGTGCGGTGCAATTATCAATAATGGCACTAAATGTTCCTTGCGCATGAAATCCAGGCATTAAGCTAACGCTTTGACCTGCTTGAAAAACGGCAGATTGGCCACTAGCTACCATTACTGTGCCACTAGTTGTAATAGTTTGACTAGCTTTGGTCGTGTCACCATTAGTAGGATTGCTACTGACCGTTACATTATCTCCATCACAGGCGTTGGGGTCTGGAGGTGTGGTCGCTTCCGTGTTGGGGTCAAAGATAATTACTTGGTAACAATAATTGGTTTGAGGCGCATTGGCAACTCCTGAAATTAATACACTATAGGTTATATCTTCTGTACTAGAAAGATTAATAGCATTATTT
>CALFWI010000170.1 GCA_937928615.1 uncultured Saprospiraceae bacterium
CCTGCTTTTCTAATTTTAGAGACTAAATAAATCGTTTCAAACGTTCGGTCGTATTCTCTGCTGAAGAAATTTTTCTTTAATAAGCCACCTGTATAAATATAAGTCTCTCCGACGGTGACCTCGTTTTTTGGAATCGCAATCCAATGTTTTTTGCCGTTTTCCTTTACGTTCATGTAGGTGTACTTTTCGGTATTTAGGACTTCTTCTACGACTACTTGATGTTGATTACTAGTTGCTAGTTGCTGGTTGCTGGTTGCTGGTTTTGAGCTGCCAGTTATTTCATTTAAAGCAGGAATGCTATGGGCGGTAATTTCTGCTTTGGCCGTTTTAGTAGTTTGACTTTCAATGACTTTTGGGCCAGCGTCGCAGGCGTTTATCATTATTAAGATTAAGCCTGCTAGGAGTATTTTTGCTTTTTTTATGGACATGATGATAAAGTATTTTTTATTAATAAAGTGTAATCCGTTGTCCTTTAATTATCCGTTGTTCAATAGATAGTCAGATTGAAAATTGATAATTACGTGTCGGACACCTCAAAGGTGTCCGACACGTTTGGCGGTCTCTTTATCAGTTTTTTATCTGATGCTCTAAAATAAGCTACAACGGATAATTAAAGGACAACGGATTGAATAAGATTTACAGCTAAAATCGCTTAATAATGCGCATATTTATTCGAGTAAAAGTTGGATTTCTTTTATCAAAAGTACCTTCATAAAACAAATGCCAACTTAATTTTTTAGACAACCGATAGGATAAACTTGCGCCACCAATATGCTGCCGAACAGCCGTTCCTGATTCACTATTTCGGTATAAATAATTCACATTTCGGTAATACAATTCAGCATTCAATTTTTTCTTAATCAAAGGTTTAGAAAAGCGAATACCATAAATTTGACTATTCAAGAAATCCGTTTCTAAAATACTAGCTCGGATGGTCGTCCGAACGGGTAACCAAGGCATCTTATTTAAACTGACATAAGTATTAATATTCCTAGACGTATTCTTTTGGCTTTTTTGAAACCGCATGCCTGCATTAATCCCCCAAGTAATGTTTTTGGTAGGGCGGAAAGAAAAGCCAAACCGTAAACCTTGTCGAGTTTCATCCTCAATTAATTGGTCAATAAAATTCTTATAAGATTCATAGTAAATAATATTCTTTCTGGAATCAAAAGAAGCCGATAGTCGCAAAGTTCGAGAAACTCTAAACCGTAAGGATGCATATAAATTGGTCAATTGCGGCTGATTACTAATAACGTTATTAATATTTTTATATAAATCTACTTCAAAGGAACTGAACAAATGTAGTTGCTTGGTCAATTGTCCTGAATGTTGGAAATAGGCAAACCGACGGTCAATGCGACTATTATTCGTTTGTTCCATAAAACCCAAAGTGGTATGTCCAAAACTGGATTTTTTACTTGGGGTAAAACTAGCATAGCCGCCATATTGAAATAAGCCCGAATTAAAGCCATAATTGGAATAATCGGGTCGAGTACCTGCGACTGCCCCTAAAGTGAAGTTACCTAAGGCTTTTTCAAATTGTGCCCCATCAATCGCGCCGACACTCGATAATCTAGGATTTATTTTTCGACCTAAAGTCAAACGAGTACTTGGTGTAAAGTCATAACTAGCTGATAAAGAGTAGATTTTTAAAGCCCGACCCAAATTATTTTTCACCTCCTCCCATTTACCAACCGTATGCCGAAAAGTAACATAAGCATCGGTAGAAAATTTAGACCCACCGATATTATTACCTCTAAAAGAAAAAGCATACCGCATCCGATGACTATTTCTATAATTAGACAAACTACTATAAGAAGCGGTAGAAATCCGCCCCCTTATTTGTTGTTTGATAGCGGGTTCTTTATCTTCCTCTGGGGTGATAACGGGTGCATTAGGTACTGTTAGACCATCATCATTTGGTAAAACCTCTTCTACTACCACTTCCTTTTCTATAATCGTATGGGCAATAACCTCATCTCCTTTTTGAAATTTTCGGTCCATCAATTTGGTACAAACCGTGGAAGTAGAAGATTTATTGGTAATCACCAAAGACGGAATCAGGTTACTATTTTGATTAAAAAATAGCGTGTCTCCAATCTTTAATGCTTTGGTATTATCAAATTTGACATACACATTCTTCGTAGACACAAAGGAAACGGTCCCTTTTTGGGTCAATATCTCCGATTGTCCTTGGAGTGAACCAATAGCTATCCCTAGCAATAATAGGGGAATTATATACTTCATTCTTTGGTAATTTTCAATTTTCAATTTAAAATTTTCAATTTTCAAAGTGACGCTATGCCTTTTGAAAATTGAAAATTGGAAATTGAAAATTCTAAATTGAAATTAATCACTTTCTCCTCTAGGATGACATTCATAACAAGCATTACTTTCATACTTATAGCCATTGACTCCATCGTGTTCATCTCGTAAATCGTTCGGGTCATTATGTTCGTGACATTGGATACAACTGAAGGCTTTAAAATCGCCCGGTGTTGTGTGGCATTCGATACATTGTTGCCATTCTCCTCTGTGCGGTCCACTATAGATGGGGAAATACATCGCATCGTGGTCAAAGTTGGCAGGTTCCCAAGCTACTTCGCTGTGACATTCGGTACAGTCGGTTGGGAAACCAGCACTTCGGTGATTCGGGTCTCTGGCATTGTCAAAATCATTTTGGTGACAACCAATACATTCCGTTGGGGTATTCGTGAAAGTGGAATTATGACAAGCCGCACAATCATTTTTAATAGCAGCATGTGCGCCATTCAATGGGTAGAATTGGTCGTGAATATCAAAAGAGGCAGGCATCCAATTCGGGTCAGTTGTATGACATGAAATACAATCGCTGGATAAACCCAATTTTTGATGGTCAGGATTTTTAGCATTGTCAAAATCCAATTGGTGACAAGCGGCACAATCCGTTGGGGTGCCTGCATAACCATCCGCATGACATTCGATACAATCCACGCCAATATGACCACCAGTTAATGGGAAATTGGTTGTATTATGGTCAAAAGTGGCGGGTATCCAAGCCGTTTCTGTATGACAAACTACACAGTCTGTGCCGAATCCTAATGCTTTATGATTTGGATTAGTCGTTTGGTCATAATCTTCTTGATGACAAGCGGCACAATCCGTTGGCGTTCCTGCATAACCATCGGCATGACAGGCAATACAATCTACGCCAATATGTCCTCCTCGAAGCGGGAAATCGGTTTGGTCATGGTCAAATATCGCAGGTTCCCAAGCTTGTTCTGTGTGGCAGACTTGACATTCCATTGAAAAGCCACCTGCAACGTGGTCAGGGTCTTTGGCAGTATTAAAATCATCGGTATGACAAGCCGCACAATCGGTTGGTGTACCTGTAAAACCATTAGCGTGACATTCGACACAATCCAAACCTGCGTGTGCTCCTCTTAATGGAAAACGAGTTCGATTATGGTCAAAATTATCGTCTTCGTCACCTGTAGGATGACAGGCTAAACAAGCGGTCGAATTATAGACATAGCCATTGACCTCATCATGGTCATTATCCGTTTCATTTCTTTCGTGACAAGTCGTACAAGTGAAGTCAGAAAAGTCATTTGGATTTAAATGACAATCCACACAAGCATCCCATTCTCCATTATGCGACCCACTATAAATTGGGAATAAATTATCATGTGCTAAATATTCTGCGGGCATCCAATCGACCTCTAGCGTATGACAATCTACGCAATTGGTGGAAAAATCGGAAGCGATGTGATTGGGACTTTGCGCAGTATTAAAATCTTCTTGGTGACAAGCGACGCAATCCGTTGGGGTATTTTTGAAATCGCCATTGGTATGACAAGCATTACAATCATTAATATCATGCCCTTGTACTAAAGGGAAAAAATCGTGATTGATAAATTCGGAAGACCAATCAAAACCTTCTATTAAATGACAATCGGTACATTCTAAAGAAAAACCAGATGCGAGGTGATTCGGGTCCGTTGTTGCATTAAAATCTTCCAAGTGGCAATTGATACATTCATTGCCAATTCTAGGAAATTGCAAACCTGTTTCCGATTCGTGGCATGCTATACAATTAATTTGTGCATGCACCCCTAATAACGGAAAACCATTTTCTTGGTGTAATTCGGTAATATTATCCACCAACCAATTCTCCTCCGTATGACATCTCGCACAATCTGAACCCACCGTCGTTTGGTGTAAATCAACGTGACAAGAAATACAATCGTGACTCGCTTCTTCAAAAACTAGGTTATCGTGACAAGCCCGACAATCGACTCCTTGATGCTGGCCGTTTAATGGAAAAAGGGTATTGTAATGATTGAATTTTGCGGTATCTCCACCCAAAGGCCAACCTGTTGCTTGGGATAATTCGATTTTGGGGTCGGCCTCAAAATTCCAGCTATCCATCGCAATTTCCCAGCCGTCCGAGTTATGACAGGCTTTACAATCTAGTTTTAGGTTTTCGCCGTGTGGATTTTGGGCATGTAGATTAATAGTAAACCCTATTAGAAAGATGGAGATATGCCAAATTTTAAAAATTTGGCATATCTTTTTAGGGAATTCGGTCGTCTGGAGACGACGAGATAGGCATTTCAAGTCTGGAGACTTAAAATATCGAATTTCTTTATGCTTGCTTATACCTTTACTATTGTTCATGCACTTTTGTTATACGAGTTAATTAATCGTGTAAAGCGTTATTATGTTAAACATCCGTGTCCCTTCACTTATCCGTGGTACTATTTCCTACCACGGATAAGTGAAGGGACACGGATATAGTTATTTATTAATCTTTACAAATGACATACTATGCATTCGAAACTTTTAAATTT
>CALFWI010000171.1 GCA_937928615.1 uncultured Saprospiraceae bacterium
GTTCTCTGACAATTTTTGCATTGCTATCAATCACGAAGTGATTAAACTATAATAACTCCGTATGAAATGCGGAGAATGCTGGCAGATTCGAGTCTCACAATCCTGAAAGGATTGAACTTGTGCAAAAATTGTCAAAGACCCATTTTTTGGTCTTAACAATCTAGTATTAGTAAGGTCTTACTAATTTGTAACAAATATAGTAAATTGTCTTATTAATTGTATATTTTTATCTACTCTTTTATCAAAAAATTGCTTTTTTAAGAAAAATTACGATAGAAGCTAGTCAAAGAAGGAATAAAGAAAGAAAAAGTCGTCCTTATTCTTTTTCGCTTATCCATAAAAATAGGGCAGCAATTTTATAATTACTACCCTATTTTAGCACCTCAGCTAAAAAATAATACATCCGTGGCTAAAAAAACAAGCACCGGATTAGTATTAGCAACAGATTTTAAATTAATTCTTACATTGAATTATCCTAGTATTTGTTTATTCGCAACAAATGGCTGACTATACAATCTTTCACCTGTTGCCGCAGCAATTGCATTGGCAACGGCAGCAATAATCGGAGGTAAAGAAGGTTCGCCCAAACCAGTTGGGTCGATGCCATTATCTACAAAATAGGTTTCAATCTCCAATGGTGCTTCTGAATGGCGAATTAATCGATATTTATCAAAATTCTCTTGGTCTGGTTTTCCATCTTGGAAAGTTAATCCACTAAACATCGCGTGACCGATACCATCTACAATTCCTCCTTCAATCTGATTCTTGGCACTTAATGGATTTACAACAATGCCACAATCTACTGCACAATGTACCTTCTTGACAATTGGTTGATTACCATCCATAACTAAATCTACCACCTGTGCGACATATGTACTATGACAGAAATAAGCAGAAACACCTCTGTACACACCATTAGAAGATGGTCCAATCCAACCTGCCTTATCCTTCACTAATTTTAATACGCCTGCATATCTTTCTGCATCATAATCATTTTTCTCCCCAACTGGTTTTTTAACCGCTCTATCAAATAATTCTAATCTAAAATCAATAGGGTCTTTACCTGCTTCCTTTGCTACTTCATCCAAGAAACATTGTTCAGCACCAGCGATAAAATTTGACTTTGGTGCTCTCCATGCACCTGTTGAAATATTAGAGTCCTTTGTATGATTCTCTGCTAAATAATTGTCTACTGTTCCTGCTGGGAATCGGTCAGCAAAAATAGGACTACCATGTGTACCTGCCCCTCTGACGTGGAAAGCAGTCATATTATTATCCGCATCTAAAGCTGCTCGATAGGTTACTTTGTAAGCTGGCCGATACGTTCCTTGCGTCATATCATCTTCTCTGGTATAGACTAATTTCACAGGTGCTTTTACCTTTTGAGAAATCAAAGCTGCTTCCATCACGAAGTGTCCATATAATCTACGACCAAATCCACCACCCATTCTTGTCATACCGATAGACACTTGGTCTTCTGTCATGCCTAATAAAGCAGCAGCAGTAGGTCTAGCAAATATTGGTGTTTGAACAGGGCCATTCAATACGGCTTTATCTGCGGTTACATTCGCATAGAAATTCATTGGCTCCATTGGATTATGTGCCAAAAAGGGTGCAGAATAAGTCCGTTCTATCACTTTAGCAGCAGTTGCAAAAGCCGCCTCAGTATTACCATCTTTTCTAGCAGGTTCTTTTGCTGCTTGTGTCATGAATTTAGTCAAGGTTGCTTCATGGTCAGCACTACCTTCCGCCTTAGAACCTGGCACCCAATTAACTTGTAATGCCTTTTTAGCTTTCATTACTTGCCAAGTCGTTTCTCCAACAATCGCAACTAATTCAGGATAGACGTTATTCTGGTCAGACCATTGTAATTTCACGCCTTCTGGCTGTGTGTTGATTGCAAATACATCACTAATGCCCGGCATATTTTTAATCGCATCTCCATCAAAAGATTTCAATTTCATGCCAAAGGCTGGCGGGTGGACAATCATTGCGATTTTCAGCCCTTCCTCTTGAATATCCATGCCATATAAAGGCTGTCCAGTCACAATTTTTGGTCCATCGACATTTTTCCTATCTGAACCAATAATTTTAAAATCCTTTGGGTCTTTTAACGCAATTTCTTCTGGTACAGTAATACCATTCGCTTTAGCCGCAATATCGCCATAGCCCATTTCTTTACCACTTGCTTTATGATAAATCATCCCTGCTTCGGTAGTTAATTCATCCACAGCAACTGCCCATTCTTTGGCTGCTGCTTCCAACAACATTCTTCTAGCCGTTGCCCCTGCCATTCTCAATCCTGGCCATCCTGCTTTAATGGATCCACTACCACCAGCTATTTGCCGAGTGAAGTTATCTGAATCTAAGCCTGCTTGTTCTACCACTACATCTTCCCAAGCGACATCTAATTCTTCTGCCACAATCATTGGCATGGCAGTCTTTACATTTTGCCCAATTTCTGGATTAGGCGACATGATAGTGACCAATCCATTATCTCCAATTTTCAAAAAGGCGTTAATGTCAAACCATTCTTTAGGCATGGCTTTAACAATTGATTCCTTTACGGTATCCGCAGGTTGGCAAGAAACTAACCAGCTAAATCCTAAAACAAATCCGCCGCCTGCAACGGTCGATGTTTTAAGAAAAGACCGTCTATTATATGATGTTTTTATAAGTGTCATACTCGATTTAATTTTCAATTTTCAATTTTCAATTTAAAACACATCCTCCTTAGCCCATTTTAGTAGCCGCTGTCTTAATAGCTGCCTTTATTCTGGTATAAGTCCCACATCGACAAATATTTCCATTCATTGCCCCTGCAATTTCTTCGTCACTAGGATTGGCATTATTTGATAAGAGGGAAGCAGCATTCATAATTTGCCCAGCTTGACAATAGCCGCATTGCGGTACATCATGTGCTATCCATGCTTCTTGAAGCGGATGGTCTCCATTTGCGGATAATCCTTCAATAGTGGTGACTTTTTGGTCTCTGACTTTATCAACGGTCAAACTGCAAGAACGAACAGCATTGCCATCCAAGTGTACTGTACAAGCACCGCATTGTCCAATACCGCAACCAAATTTGGTGCCTACCAAATTAATATGGTCTCTTAATACCCATAACATCGGGGTATCTGGATCAACATCTACTTGCTGTTTTTTTCCATTAATAGTTAGGTTATAAACTGCCATGTCGTGTGTGATTGATTAAAAAAATGAGTAAACCATAAAGATAATTTTTTTATGGATATTTCAATTCATCCCCTATGCTTTTTTTTTAGATTATCGGATAGAAGACCTTATTTCCTTGCGCATTGCGACTAATTGGTCAAATTGATAGAAAAATAATACTTTTTTATCCTTTTCTAGATGACGGGTTGGTTTATCCTGTATCACAAAAAAGTACCAACTTTCCGCTATATCTTCCTCTGGGCTTTCTGCCGCATAGGCTGTATGAAATTTTGTTTTATTGGTTAAATAAAAGTCGTACAATCGGTCTAATTTTTTATTCGGATTTTTCGTACGCTGGATTTTATCCCATGCTGAAAGTAAGTCATTTTTATACCAAAATTGTTGGACAAATTGGTTAATATAGCTATCCGTCTTCGCTAATCCTTCATTCGTTAAATAACGCGTTTCATCTACTTGAAACTTCAAATCAGAAGGTGCTACCTGTGAATCATTTAACGTAAGGATATGTCCAAATTCATGAATTAGGGTTTGTAGAAAATCGGTATCTTCTTTAAAATTCCCTTTAGGTAAATCTGCAAAATCTAATGCAAAAGCCCACGCTTTATTCGTTTCATCCATTGATTTCACGCCCGCTAAGGTCTCGTCTTTTCCATCTGTTAATAATTCTAAGGCTTTTACATATTTGCGCATCCACTTTTTTGGTAAAATATCGTTGATTGCTTTCCACGTCTCTTCCATGTTTTCAATAATATTTTCCGCTTTTTCAGGTTGAATAATATTCACCTTTCCCAATTTACCATTATCAATCGTCCAGGTAGCAATTTCCATTAAATCGCCATCATCTGCGCCTTGCTTTAAACTTACACATTGCCCTGTCAAAAAGGCCATCAAAAGGAAATAAGTAATCTTTTTCATAAATTGATTGGTTTATGCTTCTATTTACGGGTATTTTTGTCCTCTGTTGAGTACACGACTAACAATTTTTTAAAACGAGGGTAGGAAGTTCATAGCGTTAAAAAAGGGATTCATTGACAAATTTCACAAAAAAGCTAAAGTAGCTTAGACCTCTGTTCTGAGTAGTAGTACGTTTAGGCTACTCAGACCAGAGGTCTAAGCTACTTTTTGCAATAATTGTCAAAAAACCAAAAAAGTGTTGGACATCTTTGAGGTCTACTGATTATCCACATCCTTTTAAAAGCGATGCTGGTAAGGGTTTTTAATCCGAAACCACTATCTACGTCGCCTCTGGCGACATTTGCAAGCAAAAAAGTGCAAAAAAGACCTTTTACGCTTGCCAGAGGCAAGCAGAATAGAGGTTGCGCAGTAAAACTGCTAACCAGCACTGCACTTTTGAAACTTACAGGTAATTGATAGATTTTTGAGGTGTCCGACACTTTGGTTAGCTATTTTCCTCCCTACTTAAATCCATTTTTTTGCCAACCATTCGACAAGCACATCAGCAATTCATCCAGCAACTAACCCCTTTTCAAGGAGAAAGGGAGGCGACAAGCATCGCTAGAATTGTTTTTGAAGATGCTTTCCGCTTATTTGAATATCAATCCGAGCAACCATTTTTAGCCATTGATAAACTACAAGCCATTCAAAAGCGATTAGTCAATAATGAACCTGTTCAATACATTTTAGGACAAGCTGATTTTTATGGACTAAAGTTTAAGGTGACACCCGATGTATTGATTCCTCGGCCAGAAACAGAAGAGCTCGTTTATTGGGTATTGGAATCCATTCAAAAATCTAATTTAAAATTGGTAGATATTGGTACGGGTAGCGGTTGTATTCCAATTACTTTAAAAAAGAAGTTACCTAATGCGGAAATTTTAGGTTTAGATATTAGTCAAGCCGCTTTAAAAATAGCTCAAGAAAATGCCGTATTGAATCAAGTCAATGTCAGTTTTCAAGCAGTCGATATTTTGAAAGCAGAAAAGTGGCAAGCACTCCCCTATTTTGATGTAATTATTAGTAATCCACCCTATATTCCTTATCAGGAAATCGGCTTAATGCCCAAACAGGTTACGGACTTCGAGCCTAATTTAGCTTTGTTCGTAGACAACAAAGCACCCCTTATTTTTTATCAAAAAATTGCTCAGTTTGCTCAACAAAAATTGACCCCAAACGGGCAATTATTCTTTGAATGTAATGAGTTTAATGCCAAAGAAGTGGTCCTTATCTTAGAACAACTCGGATTTTCTAAGGTAGAATTGGCAAAAGATATGGAAGGGAAAGAACGGATGGTCAGGGGGCATAAAAATCGTAAAGCATAATCGCTGTTTTTAAAACACCATGATTTTGAAAATCATGGTGTTTTGACAGCTTCTACTCCTGATACAAAGTCATAATCAACAAACCCGAATCCGCTGCTGCTACCTTATCCATTTTAACAAAGAAACCAGGCTCTAACTGATGTGGCAAGCCAATCTTCAATTGTCCTATTTTATCTTTCAATGCGCCCTGCCATAATAAAAAAGGTTGTAATTCAGGGGCTAAATTGCCCATAAAGGCAAATAAATCAAGGCCCATCATTAACCAATCTCCATCTTTAAAGCTGCTAGTACTCGTTGGAATGGTAAATTGAAATTCTTGTTTGGGTTTTTCACAACCACTTTGAATCAATTCCAAAGCGATGCCGCCATCAAATTGCACTTTTTCTACAGCAGATTGAGTATTTAATTGAAAAGTATGTGCTTCAACTTTAGGAATCTGAGGATTAAAGATGGCTTTTGGCGCACCAAATTGGCAATTGCCAAAGGGTTTATTGGAGATTGGCTTAGTGGTATCTCCACAGGCCATCATTAAGCTAAAAAAAAGTAAAAAAGAAAGGTTTTTTAATCTAGAAACAGTCATTTTATTAATAGTTATTTGTCGGATTTTATTTACTTCATAAGTAATCAAAGTGATTTGGTCTATCTATTTTGGATAAAAGTCTAATGGAATTGCCAATAAAAGGAACAAAGTCTTACATTTGCATCAATTTTAAAAAAGGAGGCTAAAATTTAAGGTAAATCAAAAAAACATTGGCATCGCACGAACGATTATTTTACCAAATCTATTTTTTCTCTCCGATTACTTAGCACAAAAAATTTAATTTCATACCTAAATGGATAAGACAAACCTAAATCAAATTATCGGTATTACGCTGATTTTTGCGATTTTATTTTATTGGGCAAAAATTAATGCACCTACAGAGGCACAATTAGCAGAACAACAGCGCATTAGAGATTCTGTTATAGCAGCAACCACCGAAGATGCTACCCTTCAATTAGAAGCACAAGCACCGATTGCTGTAGATTTGCCCGATTCGGTTAGAAATTTACAGGCAGTAGCAACGCATGGTATTTTTGCGCCATCAGCTGTAGGGGCAGAAAAAACAAACACCATTGAGAATGATTTAATGACCGTCGTTTTTACGAATAAGGGAGGTAGAATTAAAGAAGTGATTTTAAAGGAATATGAAAAATCCAAACTGGATACCCAAAAGATTGTTCAAAAAAGTGTCCTTAAACTATTAGAGGATAATAAAAATAAGTTCGAATATTTTTTACCAGTCTCTAGCTTAAATTCAGGAAGTGTAAAAACGAGTACCCTGTATTTTACACCTACGATAAGTGGTAACACGGTAACATTTAGAGCAAGTGCAGGGAATGGTAAGTATTTTGAGCAAAAATATACCATTAAAGATGGAACTTATGGCATTGATTATACCATCAAATTAGTTGGTTTAGATGACCAAGTAGATGCTAGTAATGTACAGTTAAATTGGGTCAATTATTTAGATAAGATTGAAGAGAATGTGAAATATGAAAAAAATTACTCTAGTGCCTATTTTTATACAACGGATGAGGACATGGATTACTGTTCTTGTACAACCGATGGAGAAGAAGCACCCGATGAAAGAGTGAAATGGGTGTCGCATTCCAATCAGTTTTTCAATAGTTCTTTAATGGCTAAAGAAGGTAGTTTTAGAAGAGCAGTATTGACCACAGAAATGCTAGATGAAGATAGTGACAACTTGAAAAAACTAACGACTAATCTTCAAATCCCTATGGAATCAGGGGCATTTGCCATGAATTTCTATGTTGGCCCAAATGAATATGACCGATTACAGTCGCAGGGGAATGGTTTGGAAGATATTATTCCTTTTGGATCTAGTATTTTCGGCACCATTAATCGTTGGTTAATCCGCCCTTCGTTTGCCTTTTTGAATAGTTTTATTAGTAGTAAAGGCGTTGCGATTATTGTCATGACTTTATTGGTGAAATTGCTACTTTTTCCTTTGACTTATAAAATGGTTTATTCTCAGCAAAAAATGGCAGCATTGAAGCCAAGAATGGCTAAGATGAAGGAAAAACACGGAGATGACCAACAGGCCATGCAAATGGAAACGATGAAAATGTACCGAGAATATGGCGTAAATCCATTAGGGGGTTGTTTGCCGATTGCCGCACAGATGCCGATTTGGTTTGCTTTATTCCGCTTCTTCCCTGCCTCTATCGAATTTAGACAAGCTCCATTTTTATGGGCACATGATTTGTCTTCTTTTGATGTTTTTGCTTGGTTGCCTTTTGAAATTCCTTTTTATGGAATGCACGTTAGTATGTTTACGCTTTTATATGCCGTTTCCATGATTTTATACACAGTCTATAATTCTAAGCAAATGGATATGTCTGCAATGGGTGGTGGACAGCAGCAGCAGATGATGATGTACATGCAATATTTCATGCCAATTATGTTCTTATTTTTCTTTAATAATTATGCGGCAGGATTGACTACTTATATGTTTACTTCTAATATGATGAATGTCTCTCAAATGATTTTCACTAAAAAGGTGTTGATTAATAAAGATAAAATTGAACGAGAACTGACTGCAAATAAGGCCAAACCCAAGAAAAAAGGTGGCTTTAGTGAACGATTGGCAGAGGCGATGAAAGAACAGCAAAAGATTCAAGCTCAAAAAGATGTTAAGAAAAAGAATCGTAAAAAATAACTGTTGATTCATTCAACAATTAAGTACCACGTGATACTTAAAAGGTGATAGGAGGTAAAACCTATCACCTTTTTTGTTTTTCTTTAGCTTAGTCATCTTGCCTGAGTAGCAATAATGACAGCAATAAAATTGTCTAATAATTGGTACTAAGGATAGAAGCCTAAGCTACTTAGTAACTAAACAATTCGTATTCGGTATAAGTATTTAAAGTTAATAATATGGAACGCAAAGATTTAAATTTAGCAGTGTTGATTGATGGTGATAATATCCCCTCTGCCTATGTAAAAGAGATGATGGAAGAGATTGCAAAATATGGCAATCCAACTATCAAAAGAATTTATGGGGACTGGACAAAGCCGCATTTGAATAAATGGAAAAAGATTTTATTAGAAAATGCGATTACGCCTATACAGTCTTATAGTTATACCGTCGGTAAAAATGCAACGGATTCAGCGATGATTATTGATGCGATGGATATTT
>CALFWI010000172.1 GCA_937928615.1 uncultured Saprospiraceae bacterium
TTATATAGTTGGTATCATGTCCAGACAAATGAACAGGTCGGGACGAGCACTCATCCTATTTACACCCTTACCAACTTATCGGAGGCGACCAATGGAATGTATTATGTAGTGCTGACAGTAGATGGTTGTAGTACACCGCCATCTAACGTCAGTAGCGTAGTCGTCCAAGCGCCTGAAGTTGACCTTATTGCTACTGCTTCTGCGGGGATTAATAATCCTGTTTGTGAAGGAACAACCGTTTCTTTAAACGTCCCCTTTATAATTGGGGCTACTTATGAATGGTTTGGCCCAAATGGGTTTACGGCTGATGCACCTAACCCAAGTA
This sequence comes from uncultured Saprospiraceae bacterium, assembly GCA_937928615.1. Classification (GTDB taxonomy): domain Bacteria; phylum Bacteroidota; class Bacteroidia; order Chitinophagales; family Saprospiraceae; genus JAFMDF01. The sequence continues at coordinate 326 of CALFWI010000172.1, forward strand.
TCTCTGGAATTACCACCGCCAATGCAGGTAATTATTATGCGGTGATTCAGTCGGGGGCTTGCCCTGTCGTAACAAATAAAGTGGCTTTACAAGTAAATCCTATCCCAGAAACCCCGAATTTAGTCATTGAGGCAGCACAGAAATGTGAAGGCGAAGCGGTTGAATTAACGGTGACTAAACCAACCGTTTTCCCAGCAGGGACAAGCGTTAGTTACGAATGGTATATGGCGGATTCAGATGTTAGTTTAGCCACCACCACTACGCCTAATTTTACACAAACAGATTTAACGGTTAATAATAGTGGGGCTTTATATGCTATTATCACCCAAGATGGTTGTGTTAGTGCCTTATCCAATCAAGTGGATTTAGCAGTCAATGCGATTCCTAATGAAACGGCTTTCATTATGGAAGATGCAGCGAATGCCTGTAATGAAAATGAATTAAAAATTGAAGCCATTCAACCCCTGATAGGTACTGGTCAATGGACGACCAATGAAGATTTGGCAATCGTTGACCCACTTAATCCATCTACTTTTATTGTAGATGTACCAGATGGAATGAACACCGTTTACTGGTCTTTGTCCTATAAAGGTTGTAAAAATTATTCGAGGGATTCTTTAGTCATACAACAGGCAGCAAGTAGTATTGAAGCTCAAGACGATGCTTATACTATTGAATTAAATAATATTTTAGAAGCCGCTAATATTACCGAAAATGATGTCATTGATAATGTAGCGGAGCTTTCTATTAACTTAATGACTCGTCCAGAAAATGGAAAACTGACTTTAGAAAATGGTCAAATCGAATATACGCCAAATACCAATTTCTTTGGTACAGATATTTTTGAATATGAAGTTTGTAATGCTTTCTGTCCTGATAAATGTGATGTAGCAACGGTTAAAGTTCAAGTAGTCAATGGGGAAGATTGTTTCGCCCCCAATGTTATTACGCCTAATAATGATGGCATGAATGATTTGTTACGAATTCCATGTGTTGCTTCCGACCCTCAAAGTCAATTAAAAGTCTTTAATCGTTGGGGAGATTTGGTTTATGAAACCGAAGCTTATCGCAATGACTGGGGAGGCACTTATAATGGAAATCCCTTACCAAATGGCACCTATTTTTATCTATTACAAATGGAGACAAAAGGAGAAGCTATGCAGGGATATTTTACGATTGTCAGGTAATATATTGCTTAATGGTTAAATTGTTATATGGTTTTGTATAGGCTTTGTTGAGCAATCCGTCTACTAGTTTGGTACGTCAACAATATAGCCATTCAACAATAAAACCATTCTTTTAAAATTAAATATGAGAAAATTAATCTACTTCCTACTAATCACTATTTTTGCGTGCCAACTAAGCGCCCAAAATGATGTACAATACACCCATTTTCTATTCAACAAATTAGCCTTTAACGCCGCTTACGCAGGTTCAGCAGGTGTGCCGACAGCAACGGCATTATACCGTAATCAATGGCTAAATTTAGACGGTGCACCAACTACCGCCACTTTAAATTTCCATACGCCCTTCTTTGAAGGTCGGTCTGGTTTTGGTTTAAACCTTACCTCCGATAGAGTCGGAATTTTACGGTCAAACTCTATAGAGGCTAGTTATGCCTACCGTTTTAAGATAGCCAAAAAAGGGACATTAAGTTTAGGCGTAAATGGAAAAGTAGAGCAAGGAAAAATGGATTGGAATGAAGCCAATCCACTAGATATTGGAGATGGGTCAATTCCTGCGGGCGCAGAATCTGCGAATATAGTGCCTAATTTTGGATTTGGTCTTTATTATGAACAATCTAATTTTTACTTAGGTTTTTCTTTGCCTCAGTTATTAAACACCTCTATTTATCGGGATTTTGATGTAGTCGGTCCGACCCGTGATTTTAGAACCTATTATTTAATGACTGGTTATTTAATGCCCCTGACCAATTCGCTTAAGTTGCAACCTGGAGCCATGGTCAGTTTTAATGCAGAAACCCCTTTCGAACTAGATATAAATGCCAATTTAATTTTTATGGATGCTTTTTGGGTAGGCGCAAATTATCGATTAGGAGATGCTATTTCTGCTTTGGTACAATATCAATTCAATCCCAATTTTAGAATTGGTACGGCTTTCGATTTCACCATGACAGAATTAAATTCTTACTCCAATGGTAGTGTAGAAATAATGCTCTCTTATGTTTTTAATAAAAAAGTAGATTCGGCTGAACGAGTCAATCATTTACGTTTTTTCTAAGGTAACACCACTTTTAAGCTGTAATCTGTCAAGTATGATTTAACGAGTAAATCTTGTTTCTTGATAGACGCTTGGAGGTTTTGAAGACGCTCCAAGGTCAGGCGGAATAAACCTTGGAGTGTCTCTCAGGCCTCTAAGCGTTTTGATTAACTAACCCGTCATTTTAAAATTGACTGACTACTACTAGGAAAATTTTAACTTTCAGCAGCTTTATATACACCAGCATAAGAAGGTATAT
>CALFWI010000173.1 GCA_937928615.1 uncultured Saprospiraceae bacterium
ATCTAGAAAATACTAAGCAAGGCAATAAAACGAGCAATGGGATAACTGCTACCAAGCGTTAGCAATTACCCCATTTGAAAATTGAAAATTATAAATTGAAAATTGAAAATTACTTAAATTTGATTGTGAAAGGAAATCTAGAAAATACTAAGCAAGGCAATAAAACGAGCAATGGGATAACTGCTACCAAGCGTTAGCAATTACCCCATTTGAAAATTGAAAATTATAAATTGAAAATTGAAAATTACTTAAGTTTCATCGGTGAATAAACTCGCACTGCCGTCCGCAAAACCTCTTCTTTATCCAAAGTCATTTTCTTTAATTGCTGCCCAGCAAATAGGTCCATTTGAGTCGTAAAATGTTCTGCCCCTTCATTCGCCGAACTACCATAAGCGTTCACCGATTCAATTTCCACACCATCAGGGCCAAAACGAACCAATTCGATATAAGAATCACCCGCAACACCTTTATACTGCCCATTTTCTTGTTCTCGACTATACATTGCCGCTAAAACATCGGGACCACCACCCAATGGAATATTGACATCACCTCGGATATGCCGTTGGAATTGCCCGATTTCAACGGCCAATTGCCCATATTTTTCTAATAATTCCGCTTTAGCTTTTCGGATACCTTCGATACAATCATCTATCGTCAAAACGCCACCACGAACTGCTCGGTCTTCCGCTTTTCTTTTTTCATCAATATATTTCCAAGTTAACAAAAAGAGGGGGGCAGAAGTACTGCCTAAATAGGTTTTTCTGTCCCAGTCAGTTAGCATTTTGATGGCGTCGGCAATATCAGGATATTTACCCGCATCCAACTGCATCAACATTTCTAAATTGGTGGCACTTGGAATAATCATTTTAGCAGGATATTGGCGGTCGTATTTAATCCGCTTAAAATCGTCATAACTCAGACTATCATACTGATTCATCAATTCTAAAAAGCGGCTACTTCGATTATTTTCTAAACCAACGCCTTGATAACCCATCGTTTTATTTAAAGCAGTTTCTACAAAATTGTCTCGATTATCGCTGGCAGAATAGGGCGTATTATTGGTGTTAAACACCCAGCCACATTCAGGATTTAACACTTGCGGTAAACTATCCAATGGCACGATATTTCCATCCCATAAAGTAGCGGAAGTATTGCCCGGTAAGACAGTTGACCAATCATACTTAGGGTTTCTTACGGGCAAGCGACCATTACTTAAAAAATAGATATTATCTTCCTTATCTGCATAGACGATATTCAAACAGGCAACGCCCTGAATTTCCAAAGCATCGTGAAATTCCTCAAAATTGGTCGCTTTATTCATTTTATACCATTGTTCGCCCATTCTAATGCTTTCGCCAACCGCAAATCGCCAAGCATAAAAACCATCATCCGTTTCAAAAGTAGGGCCATATTTGCTCTGGTAATTAGTTTGTCGAATCGGGATTTTTAACGGCCCAGCCACTTTCATCCATGCCCAATGGTGCTTTTCTTCCAAAGGAAGCCATTCGCCATCAAACTCATATTGTAAGGCATTATCGGGGTGCATGGTTAATTTATAAACATCCGAAAAATCAGCATGATTCACCGTATGCGCCCAACCCAAATGTTCATTGACCCCATGAAAAATAACCATGCCACCAGGGAAAGTTCCACCCAAAATATTCAATCCTTCGGCACTAATCAGATGCGCTTCGTACCAAGAATACCAGCCTTCTAGCGGTTGATGCGAATTGATGGCTAAATAGGTTTTGCCATCCGTTGTTTTGTTTTTAGAAATAGCAATGGCATTGGAGCCTTTGGGGAAATTGCTTTTCAATTCTTTGATAATTTTGCCGTTCATTATTTTTTGCAAATCCTTTCCTGCCCCCGATACTTCCACATTGCCCAATAAGTAGCCGACGATGCCATCTTGGCCTGTTAATGGAAATAAACCCTCTAATAACACTTCATCGGGATGTAAAGCAGCATAGGCATTTAGTCCATTTGCAAAACTTTCTAAATAGGTTTTGAACTGTCCAGTCACCTCGGTATCATATTTAGCGGCGGCAATTTCGGGTAAGCCCATAAATTTGATGGCAAAATCTACAATCAAGCCATCCTGTCCTTTGATTTCCCCTAATAGTCCTTTTCCCGCTGCCATTTGTTCTTGTAAAGTGATAAAATCATCTTCGCATTCTGCCCATGCCAAACCGTAGGCAACTTCCGCATCCGTAGGCGCCATGATGTGAGGTACGCCCCATTTATCACGGGCAATTTTGATATTGGTCAATTCTACACCTTGGGGTGGAGTAGGGGAACAGGCAGCAAATAAAATAATAAAGAGGAAAATGGTCAAGCGCATGGTTATCGTTTTTGGTAAAGGTAGGTAGTAGTTTTTTGAAAATTGAGCATTTTAAATTGAAAATGGAAAATTTCCTAGCTTATAGCCGTTTGTAAACGTTTACAAACGACTACAAACGTTTACAAACGTAAGTAAACGGTTAAAAACGGATAGATTCTGAAAAAGGTTTTTTATTTGCGAAAACGTAACTATTCACCAACTAGCATTTTTTCTTTACCATTTAGTCATTTAAGTTCATTTAGTTTGTTGAAAGGCTTTCTATATGAACTTAAATGTCTTATGTGGTTGAAAAATAAAAGACTAAGTAGTCATGCCAAAACTTAAATTATGAGCAAACAATCATTATTAGTTCGAGTCGAACCAGAACATCATACAAGGGTCAAGGTATTTGTGCCTTGGCAGCGGAAAGATTGGATACAGCAAATAAAAAGCTTGCCAAATCGAGCTTGGAATAAGAAACAGCAATATTGGAGTGTCCCCAAAAATGAAGCAACTTTTCAAGCGCTGACCCAATTATTTGGGAAGGAATTAAAAATAGCAGCATCGTTAATTATTCCGAAAGCAATACCTGTTGTTGCTAAAAAGTCAGTTATAATATTACCTGATAACTGTATCATGGCGACTCCCGAACATTTAGCCAGTAGTAAAGCTGCTTACCAAAAAGAAAAGCCTATTATTCCTATTAGTGAAAAGGAGCTGCCTGCTGCTAATTTTTTCAAAACAATTCAACAAGGGGAGCGCACTTTTAAAGTGTTTATTGGCAAAAAAATCATATTGCAAAAGGCTAATGAAGCATGGTTGCGACTTTGGGTAGCTTATGATAAAAAGGGATGGATTGAAGTGGTGAAAAATATTCCTGGGCGAAAATGGGAAACGGAGGGGAAGTATTGGTTAATACCAAATGTCAAAGACAGCTATCGACTATTGAAAAATCATATAGGGATGATTCATTTAGCTTTTCAATTTAAAATAAGTGCAGCTATTCCTGAGGCATTTGTACCATCTAAAAAAGTGCTCGATAAAAAAGGACCATTTAAAAAATCTTTTTTTGAACAATTGACAGCACCCCAGCAAGTCGCTATACAAAAAACAATTGAACGATTAATTTTGGAACGATTGAGTTATAGTACTCAAAAAACGTATAAACACCACCTTGCTGGGTTATTTTATTTTTATAAAACAATACTGCCAGAAGAGATAAGTAAAGAACAAGTAGAACAGTATTTATTGCATCAAATTAAGTTTAAAAAAATAGCAGAATCTACCCAAAACCAAATTATTAGTGCTGTAAAAGCTTATTGGGAAAAATTATTAAAACGGGATAAAACATGGTTAAATATACAAAGACCAAAGAAGCCAAAACAATTGCCAAATGTGTTGTCAAAAGAAGAAATAATTAGATTGCTAAATAGCGTTGAGAATCAAAAACACAAACTTATTCTTTTACTTATTTATGCTTCTGGATTAAGGCTAGGAGAAGTTGTTAAGCTACTAAATAGAGATATAAATATTAGTAGAAGGCATATTCACATTAAAGGGGGTAAAGGTAAAAAGGATAGATATGTAGCTTTGGCAGAAACGGTATTACCTTTTTTGGAAGCCTATAAGCAGCAATATAAACCCAGCTATTGGTTATTTGAGGGGCAGTATGGTGGACAATATAGTAAAAGAAGTGTACAAAATATTTTTAAAAAAGCAGTTAAGCTATCTAAAGTTAATGCCTATGCTACTGTTCATACATTGAGACATAGTTACGCTACTCATTGTGTGGAGGATGGGCATAATTTAAAAGCCGTCCAAGATGCTTTAGGGCATGCCTCCCCTGAGACAACACAAATCTATTTACATCTGTCTGCTAAAACCTTACAACAACTAAAAAGCCCTATTGATAGCCTTAAAATCAATAAAAAGTAGATTAATTACGTTTTCTATGGTATGAATATTTTTTTTATTAATGTTTTTGCTTATTTTTGAAAGGGATACTTAATAATAGATTGAAAGCCAATTGTTTATATTTTTAAACACCAGCTTACATTGGCTTTCGTAAGTAACCTGAATACACGCCATATGGCGTGTAACATACTTGTTCGGCATAAGCAAAAAAAAGAAAATCGGCTTCGTAAAACAGAATTACTATCCGAAAAAAATAAGTTACGATTAACCAAAATTGACAAACAATACTCTAAGAAAATAAAAAACAAAAACCGATATGAAAAAACTAAACTCAAAATATAGAATTCAATATCTTCAAATCTTGATAATTGCATTGATTTCAAATACAACAGTAATTGGACAAACTGATGAAAAAATATTCATAGACAATAGAGATAAAAAAAAATATGAATTACTTGAAGTTGACCAAATATTATGGTTTACAGAAGATTTGAGATTTGACACCGAAACATCTTACAAATTAATTAGAGAAGGTGAAAAAGAGAAATATTTTTACTCGAATAATCATTTAGATTCATTATGTCCAAAACCATTTAGAATTCCTACTGCAACAGAATGGGGAAAAGCAATTACTGAATTATACGATGTTCGGAATACAACCCATGAAAAAGGAAAGAAGAAAAAAGAAAGCTACCTAATATTTAAAATAGACATGGATTCAACGTTTTATCTTAAAAAGCATCTCAATATTGA
>CALFWI010000174.1 GCA_937928615.1 uncultured Saprospiraceae bacterium
AATCCACTGGAAAAAGGTATTAGCTGCTTTTTTTACGGTTGTGTTGATTGGCAGTATTCAATTGTTTTATTGGAAATACATTACAAATAGCTGGATTTTTTATTCTTATGAGGAACAAGGGTTTAGTTGGTTTAAACCACATATTAAAAAGGTGTTAGTTAGCTATAAAAAAGGTTGGCTCATTTATACGCCGATTATGCTTTTAGCTTTAATTGGTTTTAGAACACTTTATAGAAGAAATAAACAATTGTTCCCATTTTGCCTTAGCTTTTTCCTAGTCAACTTTTACATCGTTTCGGCTTGGGATGTTTGGGGATATGGAGGTGCTTTTGGTCAAAGAGCTTTGATTGAATCTTATACGATTTTAGCTTTTCCAATGGCAGCACTATTGACGAATATTCAAAAGAAGCAATGGAGGAAATGGCTAGTTGTATCCTTTGCTCTTTTTAGTGTGTGGCTCAATATTTTTCAAACTTGGCAAGCGCATGGACATGGATTTGAGGTAGAAGCGATGACTAAAGCGTATTATTGGAGAATCTTTGCCAATACAAACCCCACTAACTTGGATAGGAAACTACTGGATACGAAAGAAGATTATCAAGGGAAAAGAAAAAATGTCCAACAAATTTACCTCAATGAATTTGAAGAAAATAACGACAATAATTTATATACTCAAAAACAAGCAAAGTCAGGTGTATCGGCATTATGGATTAATAAAGACATAGCATTTACCAAACCCTTGCTAGTTAATGTCCTTGCTAAAGCCCCCAATTGGATAAGAGTAAGTGGGGATTTTTATTTAGTTAATAAAGAATGGGATGTTTGGAAAATGACCCAATTAATTGTTGAATTTAAAAAAGAAGATAAAACGATTAAGAAAAGAATTGTTCGAGTACAAAGGCAATTGGGAGAAAGCGCATGGCAAAAAAATTGGACAGATATGCGAATTCCTTTCGAAGATTTTGATACAATTAGCATATATTTTTGGAATGCGGGAAGCCACAAAGAAATCTATATTGATGATTTGAGAGTAGAAACGTATGAAGCTGAGTGAATTTTTTTAAGAAGGAATCGTCACAAAAATTATCTTTCGCAAACAAATTAAAATTTTTTAACAAGCATTATTTTTAACTAATTTATAACTCATTGAATTATAGTATTTAATATATTAAAAAATAAAATTTAAATTTCAAGCCCTATTTTTTGGCACACTTTTGGACTTATTAGAGAAAAAGTTAATTGATAAAAAAAGTTAATATGAAATTTACTTTTTAGAATGAAAGAATTAACTATAATAGCTATACAAAGTATTCGGAGTCAATACAATAATTGATTTTTAAGAATACCATGAACATAAAAAGAACAACACAAACACAGCGTATTTAAGTACAAACAACTATGAGCAAAAACGATAGCATAATTGAACATTTACTACACGAATCCATTCGCAACCAAACTTCCAGTAAGCTTTTATAGCATTTTAATTACTACACGATTCTTACTTACACAATTTTAGATTATACCAACTCGCACACAATAGATTCCATCAAGAAAGAGATTAATTACAACCTTGATTATTTTAATATTGGTTTGATTGAATAAATAATCAATGATTGACTACTATAATAATTTGACCTTCGGTCAACTGATTTAAATAGGTATTAGAATTTAGTTTTTAGTAACCAAATTCTAAAAAAATTATAATTCCATGAGCAACAAGCTTAAACACTCAACCTTGAGTAAAGGTTGGGGCCTAACATCTGTACGCCAATATGTAGGCAATGAACAAGGTCAATCAACCTTTTCATTGATCGGCCAGCGCATTGGGCAAATGAGTGGTTTTATAACAGCTTTATTCCTCACTACTTTTTTCGCTACTTCAGCGGTTGCACAATGTACCCTTACTTGTGATGATCAGAAACAAATCTCTTTAGGAACAAATGGATATGCCGTAATTATTCCTGAATTGATATTGAATGGAGACCATAGTTGTGCAGGGACGATTACCGTTAAATTATATGACGAAAATAATCAAGAAATAGGGGATACGGTTAGCTGTGAGCATATTAATAGAACTTTCCAAGTGAGTGTCAGTAGTTCGGTGACTGGAGGAGATTGTTGGAGTACGATTACGGTAGAAGATAAATTAGCACCAAGGATTTTTTGTAGAGATACAGTGCTTCAATGTGCTGCTTCTACTTTACCCGCAGATTTAGGGTATCCAACGATTACTGATAACTGTGAAATAGTTGATAGTACCGACCTTAGATATTTCGATTTATACAAAGAATTAGCTTGTGGAACGACCCATAATGGAATGGCAGTAGGCGGTCGAATTACTAGGAGCTGGACGGCTATAGATCATAATGGGAATGTAGGGACTTGTACGCAGAGTATTTATTTACTTAAAGAAGATGTCAATAATGTAATTTTTCCAGTCGACAGAGATGATAATAGTGGCCCTGCAATTAGTTGTACCAATGGCGCTATAGATGACCCTGCCATGACTGGCGAACCAATGATAAATGGTCATCCTGTTAGAAATGGAGATGCTTGTAAATTATTTATTAGTTATCAAGACCAATATGTGGATGTTTGTCCACCAGCAAGTTATCGAGTGATTCGGAGATGGGAAGTAACGGATTTATGTACAGAGGAAGTTAGAGTAGGTATTCAAAGTCTTTTCATTGTAGACAAAGACCCACCAGTCATTACTTGCCCTGATAGTTTTGCTGTAACGGCTAACTTATCAACTTGCGGTGCTACCGTTATCTTACCTCAAGCTACAACTACAGATAGTTGCTCTGATTTTACTGTACAACCTAGCTGGGAATTCGGTGAAGGGTATGGCCCTTTTTCCAATGTACCTGTAGGTGTTCATACCATAACTTATACGGCAACTGATAAATGTGGAAATTCTTCTACTTGTACTACTAAAGTGACGATTTTAGATGCTTCTAGACCTGTTGCTATTTGCCGAGATGAACTACACATCGCTTTAACGAATGATGGCTTTGCGGAAGTAAATGCGGTTGTTTTTGATGGAGGTAGTAGGGATAATTGTGGAGTGGTTAAATGGGAAGTAGCTAGAATAGCAGATGGTGTTTTTGGCGATTCCCTTCGTTTTACTTGTGTAGATGTAGGAACACTGGTGGGTATTCAGCTTCGAGTATATGATGCAGCGGGGCTAAGTAGTATGTGCGGAACGACTGTAATTATAACAGACGAAATTCGACCAGTCATTACAGATTGTCCTGCTAACATTAGCTTGGATTGTACGCAAGATTATGAAGATACTTATTTGACGGGTTATCTTAAAGCGACTGATGAATGTGGTATTCGTGAAATATATTTTGAAGATGTGGCAGATGTGAATTCTTGTAATATTGGTACAGTTACTCGGACCTGGTTTGCAGTGGATTCGGCGGGTAATTTTTCTACTTGCGAACAACTTATCTTCTTAGAAGATAAAACACCTATTCAGGTGACTTTTCCAGCAGATTATACTACGAATGAATGTGGTGCTGATTTGCGACCTGTAGTGACGGGAGAACCGATGGTAGAAGGCTCAGATTGCGAATCAATCTTAATGACTTATGATGATGAAGTCTTTTTAATTGCAGATTCTGCTTGCTTAAAAATATTAAGAACTTGGACCGTTTTAGATTGGTGTGCTTATGATCCTGCTGATTCTTCCAGTAATGCTAGAATTGTAGCGGTGCAGTTAATAAAAGTATTGGATGAAGATGCACCAGTCATTACGGATTGCCCTGTAGATACAACGGTTGCTATTACAGATTTTGCTTGTGAAACTAGAGTTAATTTACCCGATTTAATAGCAACAGACTGTAATCCGAATTTGACCATCACTAATACTTCTATTTATGCGGATGTAAATGGTCGAAATGCGAGTGGCATGTATCCAATTGGTACACATAAAGTAAGATTTGTAGTGAGTGATGGCTGTAGTAATATTGCTACTTGTGAAATGACTATTACGGTAGAAGATAGGCATGCCCCAACGCCAGTTTGCAGATATGGTTTAGCGATTCCATTAATGGCTGGGGGCTTTGTAACCGTACCATCTAATGCCATTAATAGTGGCAGTTATGATAATTGTAGTGGTGAGGAAGGATTGATTTATGAAATTTCACCAAACTACTTTACTTGTGAAGATGTCGGTCGCCAAACGATTAATTTAATTGTGACGGATCAAGCAGGTAATACCCAATTTTGTGAAACAGATATTTTTATCCAAGACAATAGTGGCGTGTGTACTGGAACTGCTCCAAGAACGGCTATTGGTGGTCGAATTTTCACGGAGGATGGTACAGGGATGCAGCAAATTCCTATACAAATTAGTGGTGGATTAGAACAAATGGGGGCTACTGATGACGAAGGCAATTATTTATTTGATGACTTGTCTAGCCAGTCAACTTATACGGTTCGCCCTATGCCAAATGAAGCATACGGTGGAGGTTTATCAACCTTTGATTTAGTACTCATTAGAAAGCATATTTTAGGTGTTACGCCTTTGAGCTCTCCCTATAAAATCTTAGCGGCAGATGTGAATAACTCTAAATCTATTTCTGCTTTTGATATGGTGCTTATTCGACAAATTGTGTTAGGGACAAGAACTGATTTTCCTGAGAATACTTCTTGGAGATATATTGATGCCAGTTATGATTTTCCAGACCCACGAAATCCTTTTATGGAAATAGTGCCTGAGTTTAGAGATTATAAACAACTGTTAATTAATGATTTGAGTAGAGATTTTGTTGGTTTTAAAGTTGGTGATGTAAATAATAGTGCCAGCCCAAGGGCTAAAGAAGGAGAGGGGAGAAGCCCTAAAGGAACTTTATTATTGGAGGTTGCAGATTTAGAAATGAAAGCAGGATTTGACTATCGTATTCCTTTTAAAGCAAAAGACTTACAAGCTATTCAAGGGTATCAATTTACCATCAATTTTAATACAAAATCTCTTCGATTAAAAGAAATTGTTTCGGGAGAACCGAATACCATGGGACTAAATAATTTCGGTTTAGCTCATCAAGAAAGAGGAAAAATAACGACTAGTTGGGAAAATGCGGGCGCTGTTCAAACAGATGCAGAAACGGTTTTATTTACTTTAGTTTTTGAGGCACAAGTAGCCATAAACTTAAGTGAAGTAGTGGGTATTAATTCTAGTATTACTTTGGCGGAAGCCTATAACTCGGAGGATGAATTATTGAATGTTGACCTACAATTTACCAATCAACCAACAACGAAAAATTTACGGTTATATCAAAACCGACCAAACCCTTTTAGAAATCAAACGATTATTTCATTTAACCTGCCAACATCAACAGAAGGAAGTATTTCTATCTATGATATTACTGGCAAATTATTGAAGTCATACTATGGGAAATATGCTCAAGGTCATAACGAAGTTATGGTAAACTTGAGCGATATACACACACAAACTGGTGTCCTTTACTATCATCTAACAACACCTGTTACAAAACGACTATCTCAAAAGATGGTCATCATCAGAGAATGATGAAACACTAGAAGTCAGAACAGAGAAGTCAGACCGCTTCGCTGTCAGATTATAGATTGCGAAAGCGTAATCTGACTTCTGACAGTCCATGAAATGGACGGTCTGACCTCTGACTTCTCAACTACGGCAATACTTAATAACGGAAATAAACTTAGGATAAGGTTTTTGGCATGGATTGGTTCTGGAGTTATGATGACTCCAGAGCCTCCATCTTTTAAAATTTTCTAGACCCGTTATGAGCTAAAATATAATCAGTTGTCAACTAACATATCAAATGGACAACTGAAAAGAATAGTCAAACCAAAGGCAACCATTTTAATTTGTTTGACTTAACGAATCTTACAGTTAAACCAAAACATTTTTTGTTAGAGACAGAGAATTTTTTGGAGCCGAAAATAGGAAAACTTTTAGTTCTCCTATTTCGGTTTTTTAGCAAAGATTTTTAATATGATCCAAAAGCAACTAAAATCCGAATAACAGTCGAAATATCTTCGATGAGCATCATTAATTCTAATGAAAAGATAAATCTGTTTTAACATTTTGCTTTAGCTTCCTTTTTCTAATCAGTAAAGCTGTTCAGAAAAAGGAAGCTAAAATATAATGACAGCCCTATTTTTTCCTAGTTATTAGCAAAAATAAATATCCTATGAAACGGATAAAAGAACTATTTCCATTTCCATATAAACAAGTAAGTAAGGTCGCTTTTTTGATAGCTTTCCTACTTTCCTTTATTGGGGTAAACGCTCAAAATGTAGCTAACTTTCAATTGGATAAATTGGAAGATAACTTATTTCGAGTGAGTATTATGCCTGATACAACTTTTGCTTTGCCCAATAATCGGGTAAGTAATATGCAAATCGTTGTACGAGTACCTACGGGCGGTTTTGTGGTGTCCAACTTGACGAATTTAGTTGGTAGCGGTGTCCTCTTTACTAATAGTAGTAGAAATGATGCACCTCTAGAAAACCCAGGCTATGATTACCTCTCTTTTTCTTTACAATCTGGTGCAACAACCGCTATCCCATTTGTGGATAGTGTCAGTGTACCCTTATTTACATTTAGAAACGGAGGAACTTGTCTGGCTGGTGATTTATCGTTGATTACTCCTGCTGATCCATTTTATCCGATGAATTCAATTAATGCCAATACGCAGCATCAATTGACCGTGTTAGGATTTGGTGGGCCAGATGCACCCGTTGGGGCTATTGGCGCACCAAGTGTGGCTGATTGTACTAATAACTGCATCGTGCAATACGGGATAGAAAAAATGGAGAATGGTACTTTTCAAGTGAATTTAACACCAATGATGACTTATGACGGCACTAGTGGCAATAATCGAATTTCTAGTTTGCAGGTAACGGTAAAAGTAAAGTCAGCCGGTTTTGATGTAGGGAATATTATCAATTTACGGCATACGGGAGCTATTAATGAAGTGCGATTTGGTGAAACGAGTCGAACGGATTCCCCGATTGAAAATCCTGATTATGACTATATTTCTTTTACTTTACAGAACACAAGTACTACTGAAATCCCATTTCAAGCTGGGATGAGTATTCCCTTGTTTTCTTTTAATAATGTTGGTTTTTGTACAGAAGATACGGTTCGATTAGTTGATAGGAGTGACCCTTTTGCTATGGGTAATCCAAATGTCAATCAGCAATTAACAATTTTAGGGTATGGCCCGGATGCACCTGTTTGTATAGATGGTGCAGGCGCAGCTGATTGTACCAAAGATTGTTATTTAGGTTGTAATGATAATGTACAAGTTTCTTTAGGTATTAATTGTAGAGCAGAGGTTAGACCAGAGATGATTGCTACGGCTATAGATTTGACTTGCCCGAATGGCCCAAAAGGGATTGAAATTATAGAAAATGGCGTAGTTATTCCTACGAACCCCTTTTTAGATGAATCTCATATTGGTAGAACTTTTCAGGTTAGAGTGATTGATTCTGTGACCACTAATTCCTGTTGGGGGTCTATTATAGTAAAAGATAAAACGGCGCCAATTATTGGTTGTCAAGCAGATACATTGTCTTGTGGAGTACAAGATATTTCTCCTAATAACCCGCTCATTGGTTATCCTACGGTTACCGATAATTGTTCAAATAGTGTCCCTTCTTTAACTTATTCTGATAGACAAATTAGAAATGGTTGTGGGACCAATTATAGTGGTAGAATTGAGCGAACTTGGATTGCTACTGATTCAGCTGGTATGGTTGGTAGTTGTGTACAAGATATTTATTTCCGAAGACAATCTATGAGTATGGTTGTTTTTCCACCTAATAGAGATGGTGTAGAAGGACCAATTGTTACTTGTACGGATGGTGGAACAGACCCCGCTAATGTAGGTGCTCCAACTATCGACGGAGATGCTATTTATCCTAACTTGGTTGGTTTTTGCCAGTTAGATGCAGGGTTTCGAGATGAAACTATTTCTTTTTGTGCAGGAAATCTACAAATAGTTAGGACTTGGACCGTCGTCGATGCTTGTACTGGTGACCATGTGACGGATATTCAAATTATTAG
>CALFWI010000175.1 GCA_937928615.1 uncultured Saprospiraceae bacterium
TTGATTTTGACGGGTAATTCTACACTTGCGGTATGTGCAGTCATGCCCCAATCATCACGGTAATAGCGATAATAAAAGCGAGCAATTAAATTTTCTAGCACATGATAATTTAACCGAACCCCTATGGGGATTTTCAACCGTTTACTTGGAAGGATTTCTATATCTGCTCGGTTTTGTTCTTGGAAAAAGACTCGATGAAAAGGCGTAGATAATAAACCATTCATATAAGTAGCCTCTAGTTGAATAGAGGCTTGCATCCGTTTATTGAGTACCTGAGAAAAGGTCAAAGAGGCATTATAAGACTGCCGTTTATTCGTAGGTAAACTTACTTGTCGCCTAATTTCTCTTGGGAAAAAGAATTCCCATTGGTCAACAAAAGCTTGTGCATTTAAGCCGATAGACGTATTCTCATTTTTAGAAGACCAATTGTAATTAATCCCTGCCGTCGAAGATTGGTAATCATATTCGGTACTGCCACCAAATCTTGCGCCCCAAGTCTGTTGGTCATCTATTTTATAAGAAAAACCGATATTCCCATGAATTCTGGTATCATGTAGAGAATCAGACGATACTTCACTATCAATTGCATCGGTAGAAGCCGAAGAATAAAAGTCAGCCCCGCCATCAATTTTCAATGTCAATTTTTCATTCATCGGTACGGACAAAATCACTTTGCTCGTATAATCGGTCAATAATTCTGTACCAATACCGCCTGTTACCGCCGAATTATTACCATCTTGTTGGTAATAAGATGCTAAAATATCTAATTCAATGGGTTCAATTTTAAAGCTAGGTAAAGCCGTAGAATCCAATTCGATTTTTGGTTTTTTATCCTTTTTGGAAAACACATTAAAGCGATTCCATTTAGTAGTTTGTGCCTTCATTTCTTGTGCCCAAAAGAGCAAGAACATCGCTAGACTGACAATCGTTAATTGCATCCACACCCTCCTCCTACTTTACCTCCGTTTGCACCAGAAGCACCTTCTCGGTACGTTTGAAAATTGGTCTCAAAATAGTCTATTTTTCGAGCCGATAACTCCATTTCTTCGTCATTGAGGTACATTTTTTGGTAGCCTTTGACGGAGGCGCAAGACGTCAGGACGCTTGCTAGTACTCCAAATAGGAGTAGTCTTTTTAATTTTTTCATACTATTTACAGGATAACAGGATTTTGAAGATTAACAGGATAGGAATCCTTTTATGCTCAAATCTGTGGGTTAATAACTTTATTATTATTATTCGATGAATTATGCCGATAGAATATCGGTATCCAGATGAATGGTTATTTATACTTGCAAATTATCCGAATATCGAATCTCCCCTTGATGATTGACCAATAAACATTCGATACCTTTTAAGCGGTTAATCAAAGCGAGGCCTGCTACTTCTCCTAAAACGGTAACGGTAGTTGCCAAAGCATCGCCTAATTCTGGATTAGGACAAACGATACTCACACTTTTTACACCTGCTGCTGGCGCACCTGTTCGAGGGTCGATGATGTGTGAATACCGTTTGCCGTTAATCAGCGCATATTTTTCGTAGCCACCCGATGTCACCACCGAGCCATTTGGTATATTTAAAGACGCCAATACCATATCCGTTTTTTCTGGGTCAGGAATCTTAATCGTCCAATGGGGCTTATTCATCGGTGTTCCCCAACATAATAAATCACCCGAAGCATTCACCAAACCATTGTCGATGCCCATTTGTCCCATGACGACTCTTGCTCGCATAGCAGCATAGCCTTTTCCAATTGCCCCAAAACCGATTTTCATTCCTTTCTTTGCCAATAAAACGGTTTGTCTATCTTCGTCTAAAATGATGTGTTGGTAATTAATCAATTCCCTTAATCGGGCAATAATAGCAGGAGAAGGCATCGCACTTTCCTGATTCGTAATTTTCCAATAATCTCTTGCTATTGTTCCACTAATATCAAAAGCGCCTCTGGTTATTTTAGAAACGTGAATACTTCTTTTGATTAATTCAAATAATTCTTTATCTACTCGAACCGACTGCATACCAGCCATTTTATTAATTTGCCCCGTTTGAGATGCTGGTCGCCACGAGGAAATTAATCGCTCAATTCTTTCTACCTCTTTGACCCCTGTTCGCAAGGCATCCCAAGCAACTTGTGGATCATGGTGAATGGCGGTTAAGGCAAATTTACAGCCCATTAAGCCTAAATGATGGCGATGGGCTTTGGCTTTTGTTGGTGCTAGTACAGTTGACATAGGTCGCTTGTTTTTTTGATAATAGAATTGGTGGTCGATTTGGCGTGAACCAGATAACTGGTAACTGGCAACCGATACCCGTCTAAATTTTCGGTTGCATCAAGCGCACATATTCCTTCGCCGTCAGCCTATTATTATAATCTATTTCCGTAATAACCGAGCCATCCGCATTGACCAATACTAGGAGGGGGAATTGTCCTTTGGGATTGTATTGTTCGGCTAATTGTTCATTATGTGCCTGCTGTTCTTTGGACAATCTATTTTTTCTTTTGTAAGGAAAATCTAATTCTAGTAGGACTAAATTTTCGTCCGCAAAAGCGGTGAAAGCCTGTTGAGTAATGACTTTTTCTTTTAACTGGATACAGGGTTTGCACCAGTCTGAACCAGAGAATATCATTAAAATAGGTTTGTTGTCTGCTTGAGCTGTATTTTTAGCGGCTTCTATATTATGCAAAAAATGCTGTGCATAGCTACTAAAGGGCATTAATAAAAGGATGAAGGCACTTAGGCGGATGATTTTGGATTTCATAACTACAGGATGACAGGATTTTTTCAAGATTAACAGGATTTATATAAACCTTACTTGAATTTCCTTTGGATTAAAAAATGATAATTGATTGGTAAATAAACGGTACTGTTTTTCAAATCATTATATCTAAATCTATGATTGGGAATGAAACAGGGAATAGACAGGATGAAACGGAGAAATTCCCGATGAACTTAAAAAAATACACTTAAAAATGAAGACGCAGGCAACTGACCTCGCTTTTTTTACCGTATAGGGGAGTATTCATAATAAAATGGATTAGAAATGGGCGTTTTGGGGAAAATCAGGAAATGTTTTTTAAAACGATAGAAGCATTGACTATGCGCTCTTTTTGAACCCAACTGATTTTTATTTTCTACCATAGGGGAAACCCTTTTTAGTATTGTCTAAGCAATAAGTCTTCTTAAAATAAACAACTCACTTATTGATTAGAATCTTTACTTTTTTGTGATTTTGACCC
The DNA here is from genome assembly GCA_937928615.1 of uncultured Saprospiraceae bacterium. Taxonomy (GTDB): domain Bacteria; phylum Bacteroidota; class Bacteroidia; order Chitinophagales; family Saprospiraceae; genus JAFMDF01. Next base: position 3,238 of record CALFWI010000175.1, read on the forward strand.
TGTACTATTTTTTTTTAGTTCACCTAAATTTAAAGCTTATCAAAACGCTAATCATCGAAGACGAGGCATGGACTGCCAAAAAACTAGCCCATCAATTAGGACAAATTAATCAAGACATTGAAGTCGTAAATACTTTGGACACCGTCGAGGATTCTGTGAAGTATTTAACTGATAATCAGTCAGTTGATTTGATTTTTATGGATATCCATTTAGCGGATGGCATGAGTTTTGACATCTTTCGACAAGTAGAAGTCAATGCACCTGTAGTTTTTACGACCGCCTATGACCAATATATGGTGAATGCCTTCCAGCATCATAGCATTGATTACATCTTAAAGCCGACCAAAACAGAAGCTTTAGAAAAGAGTTTGAAAAAATACAACCGCTGGTATAATGCGCCTGATATGTCTAATTATGCGACTTTATTACAATGGGACTCGGCGATTAAAAAAGTGTATAAAGAACGATTTTTAGTACAAGCAGGTAGGAAATTATTGCCGATTGCTGTAAAAGAGATGGCTTATTTTTATGCGGATGCTAAATTTGTTATGGTTGCTTTGAAAAATGGTCGGGAGTATATCGTCAATCATACCTTGGCAGAATTAGAGCAATTATTAAATCCAGCCGAATTTTATAGAATTAATCGTAAAGTAATTGTTAATGTCGACGCCGTGCAGAGTTTGCAAATGGGCAAAAATTATAAATGGATGTTGCATTTAGCGCCAGTACCAGATTTTAAAGTACCGATTCCGACCGATAAATTGACGGATTTTAAGGAATGGGTTAGTTGATTCCTGATGAATAGCTGATTCATTATTATCCGTTGGTCAATCAATTTACTGGGCAAAAAAGTACCCAACGGATTGATGGCCCAACGGATTTTTTATTTTAAGAAAAAATGTTGATTTTGAGCATTCTATTTTTTACTACTCCTTACTATTATGTCAAAATTAACGTTAAAAGGCCAATTAATCCATTTAGTTCCTGCAACACTAAGAAATCGAAGAACGATTTTTAATTGGATGGTTAATTCTGATATTAGTCATTATATGGTCGGTTTACCTACTTTTCCAGAAATGGAAGCACCAGATTGGGAAGAATTTCTAGAAGATTACACCACTAATTATTTTACGGATGAATCTCCTTTAAAAGGACGCTGTTTTATTATTAAAAAAGGGAGAAAGCATCTTGGCCAAATCAATTATAATCCGATTAATAGGGCTCAAAAATTAGTTGAATTAGATATTTGGTTAGCGAAAAGTGCTTATACGGGAAAAGGGTATGGCACAGCAGCGATTCAATTATTAGGCAATTATTTACACCAACAATTTGACTGCGAATTACTATTTTTGCAACCTTCTGCCAGAAATCCAAAAGCCATTAAAGTTTATCAGAAAATAGGGTTTAAAATCCAGAAAAATATACCAAATGGTATGGAAGCAGATTATTTTGATTCCGTTTTTATGATTAAAAGATTGGTCTAAAATGAAAATTCACATCTTCGGCGCATCTGGTTCAGGGACAACTACTTTAGGCAAAGCATTGCAGCAAAAATTAGGCTATCGACACCTCGATGCCGACAATTATTATTGGGAAAAAACAGCCCCACCTTTTCAAATAAAAATACCGATAGAAAAACGAAATCAATTAATTACGAAAGACTTTCTGGCACAAGAAAATTGCATTATTAGTGGTTCGATGGTCAGTTGGGGCGTAGAGTGGGCGAGTGCTTTTGACTTATATGTCTTTCTTTATTTGCCACCAGCAATTAGAATGCAGCGATTAAAGGATAGAGAAATAGAACGGTATGGAGCAGCATTAAAAACGAATGAAAAATTTAGAGCCGATTCTAAAGCTTTTTTAGAATGGGCAAGCCAATATGATGACGGTACTTTTCAAGGTCGGAGTTTAGGAATTCACTTAGATTGGATACAAGTATTGGAAGGGAAGGTTTTAAAAATTGAGGGGGATACGACGGTTGAGGATAGAGTAGAAAGGATAGTAGCAGTAATAAGATAAACTTACTAATCTTATTACCGCCACTTTTCTGGAATACAATTTTCTTACCTCTTCTTTTTCTTATTTCCTTGTTTTCGATTATCCTTATGTTTCTTTTTTCGTTTCTTTTTAGGTCTACTGATTCGCCTTTTTACTATAGGTGCATTAATTGGTGCAGGTTTATTACCAACCCCAGCCATCATTTTTCCCCAAGGAGATGGTTCTGGCGGAGGTGGAGCAGCACTTTGGGGGAGTGTAGGCAATCCTTCAGTATAAGCTGAAAGTTGTTTACGACTATCTTCATAACGCCAGTTGATAGCATCCAACATTACCGCTTCTTCCTGTTTAAATCTTTCTTCAGAAAGGAATTGTGGTTTTTTCCAAGTATATAATCCTTTATATTTCCACAAATCTTGATTGGCTAGTTTTAGAATTTCTCTTCTAAAGAAGTCGTAATATTCCATTAATTGGGAATGGAGACTTTCCTCAATATAGTTTTGTTTTAGAAGAAAATCATAGAGGTAGGGAAGCGTCATACTCACGTTAATCATCCCCGTTTTATTTTCGCCTATAAACCCAATTAAAGTACCACCCATTCTATCTAACATCTTTGGCGTATAGGCAAACCAATTGGCTCTACGAGGTGCATTTTCACTATCTAATAAGTATTTTCTCCAATCAAACCAAGTCCTAAAAGCCCAATAGACAGGAATTCCCAATTCAGTATGAGCGTTATAAAGAAAAGGAACTAACATACTATTTAGTCGCTCATTTCTATAGGCTTCATTTTTATGAAATTCCTCTTGTTCAATGTTTATTTGTAAACCTGGTAATAAAGGTAGTTCGGCTACCATTTTAAAGTTAATACTTTCTATCTTTTGGGTAAAATCCTCCCAATCTACTGTTTCTCCTATTTGTATTTTATCAAAAATTTTTTCTAAAAAATCACAGTATAAATAAGCAGAATAGTCGAATTCTGCGTTGCCCATTAACTTCTCGGAATCATGTAAAGGCAGCCAAACCTTTTCAGCAACTTCTTTTGTATATTCCTTAAAATTAATATTGGTGGATAGTAGATTAAAAACCGTTCTAAGACTATCATCAATTGCTGCTTCTGGCTGTGCTACTGATTCTGCAAACCTAATTTTTGCCGTTTCCAAATCATTATGGAACAAGGCATACATTACTGGACTTCGCTCTAAATAGATAAAACTCTTTTGTTGATAAACTTTAGGACATTTTTCTCGGACAAAGTCTGCAAATTCGGCTAACTTATCCCATTGGGCTTCTTGTTCCCATTTATCTGAGATATTAAAAAAATATTCGACCCAGTCTTTATCAAAATCTGGATATTTTTCTAGTATAAATTTTAGGAATGCTACTTTTTCTTCAAAATCTAGACTACCATATAACTTATAATAATCGTCTGATGGAATATCTTCATCCCAAACGAAGGTCTGGTAATTTTCTTTAGTAATGTTAAGGCTCATATTTTAGAATTAACTTATTTTTTTCCCAAAACTCGTAAATTTATCTAATTACTGCAAGGTATTAAACCAATCCACCAAAGCTTTTCGTTGTCCAGCATCTATCCAAGCCTCATTATGAGCTACCATATAAGACAACATCGGCATTTCTTTCCTTTCTACCATTTCTACCATTTCTTCTATTTTATGCGCTTTCTTTTTAGCAGAATAAGTAGACCAAGTTGAATAATTTAAATGCTTATTGCCATTATCGACATGCCCTTTTATCCACCAAGCTAAGGGTTGAATATTCGTATACCAAGGATATTTAGTCGTATGAGAATGACAATCGTAACAAGCCGTTTTTAGAATAGTCGCAATCTCCGCTGGCGGATTGGTATTTTGAATAAAATCTTGCGCTGCATCTATCGATGGATTGGTTTTATCAATTTGAAAGAACTGAATAATAACTAAAGCTACAGCTGCAATCATTAATATCGTTCGGATTAACTTTTTATTTTTTAGCATAGGTCAAAAGCTTTGATTAAAATAATAAACGGGAAATTAATAGATTCTTGGCAGACTACCGCCTATTTAGGTAAAAATGTCTAGGGAGATGGGAAAATTGAGACGCTGATTGTACCACGGATGGATTTACCGTAGCTGGGATATGCGTGTCCGAGTAATATATAGTGCGGATTCCCCACGAATTAGTTCTCCCCACGAATTTACTTCCCTACGAATGATATTGCCATTGCCATTGCCATTGATATTGATATTGATATTAATATTGAAGTCGCCTTCCCCACAAAATTAGGTATCCCCATACCTAACGTTAGGTATACACCCAACCACTAAAAAAAGGTATTTCTTTTTCTATGACGACGCTGTATCTTTGCATTGTTATTCTTAATTAGACAAAGTCTAAATAAAAACAAGACAATGAGGTTTATAATTACAGCGTTATTCGTTTTATCATCTTTAGGGCTATTTGCTCAATTATCTGACCCTTCTCAGAATACGGCAGATAGATTATTAGGTGGGACCAATAATTTGAATATAGCAGGGTATGCAGATATAGATTTTAACCAGCCATTAGGTGGTGGACAGCGGAATAATGGGAATTTAGATATTCACCGTTTGGTCATGTTATTTGGGTATAAATTTGACAAAAGGACTTCCTTTGTTACAGAAATAGAATTTGAGCATGTCAAAGAATTGGCGGTAGAGCAAGCCTTTGTCAATTATCGAGTCAACCAATATTTCAACTTTAGAGGAGGTTTGCTTTTAATACCAATGGGCATTATCAATGAATACCACGAAGGCCCTTCTCGACACGGCGTAGAACGACCAAATGTGGATAAGTTTATTGTGCCAACTACTTGGCGAGAATTAGGATTTGGTTTTACAGGTAGAATCGACGAGTTAGCTATGAAATATCAAGTGTATGTGGTGAATGGATTTAATGGATTTGATGGAAGTGGAACCTTCACAGGTAAAAACGGCTTGCGAAGTGGTCGCCAAAAAGGCGCAGAATCTTTTGCTAGTTCTCCTAACCTTTCTACCAAATTGGATTTTTATGGTATTTCTGGATTGAAACTAGGGGTAGCAGGGTATTTTGGCGATTCTCAATCTACTTTGTATGATGGTGTTGATAAAAATGATGACGCGGGACTTGCCAGAGCAGATAGTTCTACCGTAGGAGTAGCAATGGTGGGAATAGACGCTAGATATACTATTAAAGGATGGGAATTAAGAGGACAACTTAATTATACGAGTCTTTCCAATACGATGGCATATAATGCTTTTACAGGGAATGACGTAGGTAGTAAAATGAGTGGGTATTATCTAGAAGCGGCTTATAATGTCTTTCAAAAAAATCAGGAAATTAAAACGGAATTATTTCCCTTTTTCCGTTACGAACAATACAATACGCACCAATCTGTTGAAAGAACAATTGAGCAAAATAACGCTTTTAAGCGAACAGAGTTAACGGCTGGGTTAACTTGGAAAATGAATCCTGGCACTGCGTTGAAATTGGATTATCAATGGTTAAAGAATGATGCGGATGATGGTTTTCATAACCAGTTGAATATCGGCCTCGGTGTATGGTTCTACTGATACAGGATGACATGATTATGCACGATTTACAGGATGAGTGAGCGAATCCAAAAGGTAAATGTCCGGTATGAACAAACAAAATGAATGAGGACGATTATGGAGTAGACGAACTAGGAGGATGGGAAAACGGATATGGACGAATTTTCACCTTATAAATTTATAACCTTAAGCTAGTAAAAATGAAAAATCTAA